>JBAVGL010000165.1:0-4943 GCA_049684795.1 Chitinivibrionales bacterium
GTGTTTTTAATCCGCAAATCGTCGTGAAAAACACTGCCGGCCTCTCCGACACTTTGACTATTACATTAACACTACACGCTCCAGGCGCCATAGACACCCTGCCGCCAATGATGAAGATTCTATCTCCGTCTACCGACAGCTCAAGCGTGAGTTCGAGCTCGTATCCGGTTAAAATCCTCTGCAAGGACCCGAGCGGCGTGGCAAGCGTAAAGTGTTTCATCGGCGCCGCCGCGATGCCGGTCACTGCCGCCGACAGCACGTATACCGCCTCGGTAAGCGGGCTAAAGGCGGGCGTGTTGACCACACTGGCCTTTATCGCCGTCGACTCATCCGCCCGCGCGAACAAAGACACGCTCTTCGTGCATATTAAATACGATTCCACCATGGCCGACAACGTGCCGCCAAGCATCACGATTCTCACGCCTTCCAAAGACACAATTATCGGCAATGATTCCGTGGTGATGCGCGTGAAATGCATTGACGCGAGCGGCATTGCGTCGGTCGTTTGCTCCCTGAAAACAAACCAGGCGTTCGTTGCGACGAAATCCACGCCCGGCGACAGCATCTTTACCGCCACGGTGAAGGGACTGACGGCGGGAGTTTTTTCAACAATAACGGTCGTTGCAACGGACTCCTCGACCGCACGCAATACGGCCGCCGCCACGGTAAAAATCAAGTACGATAACGATAAAACGGCGCCCGCGCTCAGACTTTTTTCCCCTGCCAAAGACAGCACCAGCGTGGCGGGCAGCGCTACAACCATCCAGGTTGTGTGCACGGACCCAAGCGGCATCGCATCGCTTGCCTGTAATGCGGGAACAACGTCTTATCCCGTGACCAAATCCACGACCGCAGACAGCATCTGGTCGTCTAACATCACCGGCCTTGTCAAAGGCCAGTTCACTACGCTGACGATTGTCGCGACCGATAGTTCATTGGCCGCCAACAAAGCCACGCTCACCGTGCATGTCAAATACGATTCCACCGTCATTAATAACCCAAAGCCGACAATAACGCTTGATCCGGCGGATCAAACCGTTCTGGCCGGGCAGCCGGACAGTTTTTCAGTCGCCGCCACGGGAGCGGGGACGCTGGCGTATCAATGGCGGAAAAACGGGACGGATATCACCGGCGAGACGAAAGCCATTCTGAAAATAGCGGCGGTCGCCATAACCGATACGGGCTCTTATACCTGCGTGGTGTCTAATGACGGCGGCAAAGACACGAGCAAGGCCGCGAGAATGACGGTGCAATTCAGCGTAATCTACGACGGCAATGGGAAAACCGGCGGAACCGTTCCCGCGGGCGCTAATTACAACTTTGGTGCTACGGTCACTGTCGCCGGCAATACCGGTACGCTCGTGCGCACCGGTTACACCTTTGCCGGTTGGAACGCCAAGAGTGACGGGAGCGGGACGTCATACGCCGCCGCGGCCACATTTGCCATGGGTCCGGCCAACGTAACGCTGTATGCAAAGTGGACGCAGAACGTGACCTTCGCGCTTACCGTCACGGCAACGAATGGGAGCGTGACCAAGGTCCCTGATTTGACGGCATACGACTCAGGGACCGTCGTAACGCTTACTCCGGTGCCGTCAACCGGATACCATTTTACCGGATGGAGCGGCGGCTTGACAGGAACGACAAATCCGGGATCTATTATCATGACCGCGGCAAAGAGCGTCACGGCTACGTTTGCCCTCAACGCGCCGAATTCGTTCGCGCTCACCGTGTTGGCGACAAACGGGACCGTGACCAAATCGCCCGACGCGGCGCAATATGATTCGGGAACGGTTGTATCGCTTACCGCGGTCCCCGCAACGGGATATCAATTTACCGGGTGGAGCGGCGGCTTGACAGGAACGACAAATCCGGGCCCCATTACCATGACCAGCGCGATGGCCGTCACGGCGACTTTTACGTTAAAAACATATCAGTTATCTTTTATCGAAGGGACCGGCGGATCAATAACCGCGCCTGCAAGTTCACCGACACCGGTAAACCATGGTGTAGCTACCACCATCACGGCAGTTGCAGGCACCGGGTATGATTTCGTTAACTGGACCGTTACCAGCGGGACTGCGACCATTGCTACTCCGACCGCGCTCTCCACCACGGTGACCCTTACCGCAGGCAATGCTACGGTCACGGCGAACTTTGCACTTAAAACATATCAGTTGACCATATCCGCCGGGACGGGCGGGTCAATAACTTCGCCGGCATCGCCGGCTACCGTGACCCACGGTGTAGCGACAACTATCACGGCGGCAGCGAACGCCGGGTATAATTTCGTTAACTGGACCGTTACCAACGGGACTGCGACCATTGCTACTCCAACCGCGCTCTCGACCACGGTGACACTTACCTCCGGCAACGTTACGGTCACGGCGAACTTTTCAATAATGCATTTCACTGTAACCTTTAATTCACAAGGCGGAAGCGCGGTGGCCCCGCAAACGGTAAATTACAACGCAACGGCGACCGCACCGACTCCGCCGACCCTGTCCTGTAACACTTTTGCAGGATGGTACAGGGAAGCCGCCGGTCTCAATAGCTGGAATTTTAGTACGAATGTAATAATCAGGGATACAACGATCTATGCCAAATGGACGCTTAATGGCAACCCGTCGGTATCCGTGACGCCATCAACGCCCATATGTGCCGGAAGTAACGCCGTTTTTTCGGCAACGCCAAGCAGCGGAACCGCTCCCTACAGTTACCAGTGGTATCAGGCTTCCGGAGGAGGTGTCGTTGGAACGTCGAGCAGTTTGTCGATCGCTACAACGTCCCAAACCGGTGGAGCCACTCAAAGTTATCCTTTAACTTATTATTGCATTGTGACCGATGCCTGCACCAAAACGGCGCAAAGCAGCAACGCTACCGTAACGGTTAATTATCTACCGGACGCCCCCATTGTAGAATTCGAGACTGATATAGATGCTACTCAATGGCTCCATTGTGGAATAATGCAATCAAACCCAAGCAC
Organism: Chitinivibrionales bacterium; assembly: GCA_049684795.1. Taxonomy (GTDB): domain Bacteria; phylum Fibrobacterota; class Chitinivibrionia; order Chitinivibrionales; family FEN-1185; genus JBAVGL01. The sequence continues at coordinate 2,987 of JBAVGL010000165.1, forward strand.
CTACTTCTGCTGCTGGTACAGGTACAATAAAAACAATAGCGGGTTTACGCCCTGGAGCAAGACCGATGGCACTAACACGTGCGACGGTTTGTCGTCGACTTTGGGAGGCGCTACACCGGCAAACACAGTGCAGGTCCAGGCTTACATAGTAAACACCTTGACAAACTGCCAGAGCGCCACTGACACTGAAAACTGGCCGCAGTAAAAAAGGCCGCGGCCTCTGCCGCCAGGCAGATAGGCCGTGGCCACTTCGCTTTCAGCCGCGTCTTTCGAACGCGGCCATTCGTCCATCTTTCGCTTCAAAAAACATAGCTCGATATTACATGGAACGTTCGGGATGATACATTATTGGTCAATCATCATCTATTGAAAAAAAACTTGACCCGTTATTTAGCGGAGTTTAATTTAATAAATTAAATAACAGAAAAGCCCGCCAATATCAGTTAAAAATGAGACATTTTCAAATTAATAAAGCAAACTAATCATGTCGATTAAATATTAACTTAACAAAATTAAACAAAAGGGAGGGACGGATGAAGAAAGGTTTTCGTTTTTTAATGGTCGTCATGTGCGCGGGGATTGCGTGGAACCCCGTAAGCGCGCAAACTTTTAACAAGAAGGCGCTTGCCACGGACATTGACTCGATGATGTTCAACCACTATCTCAAAAAGTATTTCCCCAAAATCGTCGATACTCCATACGGCGGGGTGCTCATGGGATTTGACCGTGAGTTCAATATGACTTCGGAGACCGACAAAAACCTAGATATGGAGGCCCGCCATCTGTGGTCTTCATCGATAGGATCGATAATGCATCCGGAATACCCGGGTTTCAGACAGGCGGCAGATTCCGTATTCCACTGGATACGGGACAAAATGTGGGACAAGACGAACGGCGGAAGCGCGATCTACAGCGGGACGAACCGCGCCGGCACTGCACACTCCCAAATCGGCCAATACGGCCCGAACGGCACCACGTTAAATTGCGATAAACCCACGTACCACGAAGGGTTCGCCCTTACCGGGCTTTCCGCATATTACATGGCCACGAAGGACACCATGGCCCTGCATATCGCCAAAACCACCTGGCAATGGATGGACCAGAAGGCCCATGATTCCAAATACGGCTGGTATTTCGGCTGGCTTGACGCAAACGGTAATGTTTTGTCAACGGCCAAGGACGATAATTTCGGCATGCATTGGATGGAGGGGATGTCCTGGTTGTATCTGGTATGGCCCGACGACACGCTAAAAGCGCGGGTCAAGGAAATGGCGGACCTTTTCACGACGTCGGGATGGATGCGAAACGGCGACGATTTCTGTCTTTACAACAACCAGACTTATACCGGCTGCGCCAGTAGTGAATACGGTCATGACGCCGAGCTGGTGTATCTGCTTTACACCTGCTATCAGATGATCGGAATTACCCCGCCCGACTCCGTGGTGAAAAAGGAGGAGGCCGTTCATGCGTTTGTCCGCACGCACAGCACTCCCGGAGTCCATTTCGAGACCCAGTGGTGGTATGACGCCGAACTGCTTGCCTCATATTGCAGCATGGGGACCATTTACAATCAAGGGGATTCGTATCTGAATGATTGCCAGACCCACTGGAACTTCATCAAGGCGCATTATTTCGACCCCACCTACGGTGGATGGTATTACGATCCCGATGATGTTACCGACCCAAAGGGTAACGAATGGACATGCACGTATCATGCGTTCAAATGCATGCTGTTCTGCCGCAACTGGCTCCTCGGCAGCACAAAAGGCTGGGTCGACCCGACCGCAACCAGCGTAAAACTGGATGAAAAGTTCCTGGCGCTGAAAAACGAGGCGCAGCTTAAGAAAACACATTATATTATGGTCACGGGCAACGGCCAGCAGCTTAAGCAGGCAACGGGACTCTACGATCTTATGGGCCGAAGCGCAAGCCTGAAAAATATCCAGGCGCGGATGAG
>JBAVGL010000166.1:0-4145 GCA_049684795.1 Chitinivibrionales bacterium
GGTCTATCACTTATAGCGCTTATTACCAGATGCGCCGACCATAAGACAATGGAACCGGCGCCGTTGCGGGCGAGCATCGTGCATTTTTCCAAAGACACGCTTTTTTGGAACGTTCTCTTCCTTGACACGATCCATGATACAGGCTTGAGCGCCCCGGCGTCCACCGGAAATAAAATGACAATTCATGTGATTGACGGCGAGCAGGGAATGGTCGCGACGGACTCCGTTTTTTCGTGGGTTCCCAAGGACACGGGGCGCTTTTACGTGAATGCAACGGTCTGCGGTTCGAACGGCTACTGCGACACGCTTCGGGACTCGTTATGGGTAGTATATGCCTCAAATTCAAAACGGCGGTTCCATTTCAGGGCCGATACGATTCCCCGGTTCGTGAGTTTTACGGACACGTTACGGCCCGACAGCGGCAGCATTGCGCGTTTCGGCGCGACGGTTTTTTCCTGGCATTGGCTTGACAGCGTGACGGGCGCGGTTTTGCGCGACTCGATTTTTCGGTGGGCGCCCCAGGACACCGGACGCGCGGAGGTTACCATTGCGCAATGCGGCCCGAACGGACGCTGCGACACATTGACGGGATCGCTGTACGTGGTAAACGGCGCGTTTCCCCCGCTTCCGTTTCGATTCAGCGCGGACACGCTGTGTTTGGACGAGATGTTTAATGACACGCTGAGCGCGTCCCGACTGGGCGTTTCAAAGCCCATCGGCCGGATTGTTTCATTTCATCTCATCAGTACTCAACCCACCATGCAATTGACGGATTCAATTTTCTTTTGGATTCCCCGTGATTCTGGCAGGATATCGGCTTCAATAGTTGTGGGCGACAGCACGGGGCGGTTTTTTTCCATTCGGGACACTTTTTTCGTACAACAATGTTCCATCGATAAGTTGATGTGCCCTTCCTACACCCACAAAAACGATGCAACAATGGGTCAGCAAAGTAATCTGCCAGCTGGATTTTTTGTTTATTCGTACGAATATAATCCCGCAAATACGGTGTATGGTTTATATATTTCAGACATCAGGAATTTTTCTTCGTCACTCATCCCCTCTACCGGAAACGAAGTCCCGCGGTCGATAAAAATATCGGATGACGGGAAATGGATATTGTATGCAAACGGGAACAATAATGCCTTCGTTATAAGCGTTGACGGATCACGAAAATATCAGGTGCCGCTTTCGGGCGCGCAGGTCAACATGGTCGATCTTTACCGTAACGGACCTAATGGAACCGAAATTTGTTACACAACCACCGACACGGTCCGCCAGGAGATTTATGCGATACAGGTCAAACTTGACAGCGTTCCAACTTTCGGCGCCATCCGGACCATCGCCGATATCACCGGCAGCTTCAGGATCGAACCGTACTATCCGATTTCGGTGGCAAAAGACCAAATCCTCGGGGCATTCAGTTTGCTTTCGCAAGGGGTGTATGTTTTACGCATGGGTTTCCTGACTATACCCGATGGCGGCAGGGGCATGGCCCAGCCTCAGGACATGTATAAATGGGCCAATGAAATAGGGCAGCAGGTTTGGGGCTGCAATTCAACAATGTCTTTTGACGGTTCTCTATGCCTGTATATTCCGGGAACCGCCGGAATGGGCGGCGCCATGGCAACCTGCATTCCCCCCGAACACCGGGGGTTCGTCGTGACGCCTTTTCGCCGGGAGACCGACCCGGCGATTACCATTGACGATCATATTGACAAATACGGTTTGAGCATAAACTGGTGTCCGTCTCAATATAATTTTGGGACATGGGACCAGATGAATATTCATGCCTGGAATTTCGGCAATAATAACGACCTTGTTATCGGCGCTCAAACGGGGACGCTTACGCCCGTAAAATGCGTGTGGATGGTAAACTGGAAAAGCAATGTCTGGACGCAGTTGACTCCTCCCGATTCGATTATCGCGGCGGACTGGGCCGCGGTTTATTTTACAGGGACGGACACGGGAAACGTTCTTGACCCGCATTACCACGTTGTCAGGCCCAACGGCGGGGAACAATTTACCGTTGGGCAGGCATGCACCGTAACGGTGACGTCGCAACGCGACGCAAACGCCGGAGTGCGTTTGAAAATTAACAATGGGAAATATTCATTTTTGCTCCCGGGAATGACGACGTCAATCAACCCCCATACCGATTCGATGTTTATTTTTACTGTCCCGGCAACCTTTACCCTTGACCAGGGCGCCGGACAAACCATACAGATATCGTCGGTCTCCGATTCATGTTCCATCTGCGTGATGGACTATAACCCCAGTACGGGATTCCAGGATTGTTCGGACAATTTTTTCAGTATCAAGGCCGCACCGTAAAACAAAGCGGAAGCAAAAAGGTCGGATAACCATGCGCAAGTTTTTATGGTTCAGTGCAATGATTGCGCTTGCAAACGCGTATTGTTCAAAAGTTTCCGCTGATACCGCGCTTCAGGCGCGGGTGTGCGTTTCTCGCCAGGAAATGAGCGATATATGCGGCACGGCATCGGCAAAATTGGTGTTTATAAACGGGACGACGCTCTATTACGTTGATTTTTCGCAAGACACCCCGGGCATAGTCCCGCTTACCCGAATCCAGGGAGGCATAGCCCCGGTTATTTCGCCAAGTGGAACACAGGTTGCTTATGCCATTGCGGCCGGGAACTTCGAATACAATACGGCCTCCAGCGCCGCATGGGTTTGCACGCTTTCCGCAAGCGGCGTTCCCTTCAAGGCGGCCGATCCGGGATTCGTGCCGCGTTTCGTGAAAAACGCCGCGGCGCCAACGCTGATCTATTCTACATGCGGGAAAAAACTGTCGGAAAAAAACTATCTGTGGGACGGATGCGGAAGCACTGTCGAGCGCGCGCTGGAAAATTCTCCCGGCCCCGAAGATACAATATGGGCCGGGGGCAGCTATAATGGCGGCATCTCCCGGGACAATCGATATTTGTCAACGGCGGAATCGTCTCCAGGAGCTTTTGTTTTGGACCTTGATAATTCTTCCGGCCACCCCGATACGTTGCATAAATTTCTCGTTAAAAACGACGTTTCCGGAAAGGATACGGCTATTACCGTTCAGGTATGTAATCTATCCTCGACATCCAGCAAGCTCTGCCCGCGGGCGGTCATGTATCTGGACTTTTCCTCTTCGGCTTTCACTGATGCGAATTGCGCCACTCCGGCGGGACTTGGATCATGGGGTTTGCACGAGCGGATATTCATTTCCGCGGTATCAGGCTCAATACTGCGATACTATGATGTTCCGCAGAATGTCGTTCCGATCACCGAGGCAAAGGGCGTTGGAGAAGCGGTTGAAAAAGAATGGGATTTTCCCGAATGGTCGAATCATCCGTATTTTGCAGCCGTATCGGTTCTTGTCGACAGACTCTGGTTGTCTGCAACATGGGACAATACGTACGCCCACGAGCAACTATATTGCATTAACTTAAAAGATTCGACCTATCACAAAATTATCGAAACCACGGATTCTTCAAAAACGTCCGCTACCGACATGGAATGGCCATGGCTTTGGATCGACGTACCGGCTGATTTTCAGGAGGATTCTACGTGGCTGAAAGCCCAAACACCTGTACGAGGTTCTTTTCCGATAAAGAACACTTCCGGCCGTGTTTCTTTTGACGGACGTATCTTCAAATCGGCAAAGCTCATTATCGAAGTTTCGATCTATTCAATGCGCGGAGAAGCGGTTCAACCGGTTTGTCTCGCGAATTCCCATGAATATTGTATCGCCCATGTTCTGCAAAAGAAAGTTCACGGAGGCGTCTATTGCATGCGGGTGAAAACCATTGATGGATATTCAACCTTTTTCCGGTGTATTCCGCAACTATAATCTGATCGTAATTCCCGCAAAAGGATTGAAACCATCCGCCGCCGGCGTGATGCCGAAATTGCATCCGCAATCAAGCTGCACATTTTCCTTAACCAAAAACTCAAGCCCGACATCAACAGTCCCAACCCAACCAGCTTGGCGTTCCGTGCTGATATCGGTGAAAAATTCCATATAGCCGTTCAGTTTACCGATGATTGCGTGATCGAGCGTCATGGAGTTGATGAAATCTTCGTGATAATTGTTGTCTTGGTCGTCTCGCAGAAAACCGACAGCGGTTTCCATGCCCGCATCGAATTCG
>JBAVGL010000167.1:0-3185 GCA_049684795.1 Chitinivibrionales bacterium
GTGTTTTTAATCCGCAAATCGTCGTGAAAAACACTGCCGGCCTCTCCGACACTTTGACTATTACATTAACACTACACGCTCCAGGCGCCATAGACACCCTGCCGCCAATGATGAAGATTCTATCTCCATCTACCGACAGCTCAAGCGTGAGTTCGAGCTCATATCCGGTTAAAATCCTCTGCACGGACCCGAGCGGCGTGGCAAGCGTCAAGTGTTTTATCGGAGCCGTTTCAATGCCCGTCACCGTTGCCGACAGCACGTATACCGCCTCGGTAAGCGGCTTAAAGGCGGGCATGATGACCACACTGGCCTTTATTGCCGCCGATTCATCCGCCCGCTCGAACAAAGACACGCTCTTCGTGCATATTAAATACGATTCCACCATGGCCGACAATGCGCCCCCGCTCATCAGCCTTGTCAGCCCATCGAAAGACACCGTGATCGGGGCCGATTCCATCGTGGTACGGGTTAAATGCACGGACGCAAGCGGCGTTGCGTCGGTCGTTTGTTCCCTGAAAACAAACCAGACGTTCGCTGCGACGAAATCAACGCCGACCGACAGCGTATATTCCGCCACGGTTAAGGGTTTGACGGCGGGAGCATATTCGTCGATCACCGTAACGGCGACCGACGCTTCGCCCGCGCACAACGCGGCCGCCGCAACCGTGAGGATAAAGTACGATAACGACAAAATGCCCCCAAGCCTGCGGTTGCTTTCACCCGCCAATACCAATGACAGCGCCGTGGTGACGGGAAATGCCACGACCGTGCAGGTCGTATGCAAAGACGGTAGCGGCGTAGCCTCGGTTACGTATAGCATGGGCGCCGCCGCGCCGCAGTCCATGACGAAATCCTTAAGCGCGGACAGCATCTGGTCCGCAAGCGTTACGGGCCTCGCGGCGGGCCAGTTCAGCACGCTGAACATCGTTGCCACGGACAGCTCGCTGGCGGCTAATAAAGACACCCTTATCGTGCATATTAAATATGATACGACCAAGGCCGACAATACACCCCCGGTCATTACCCTTATTAGCCCATCGAAAGACACGGCCATAGCCGCGGACTCCGCCCTCGTAAGCGTTAAATGCACGGACGCAAGCGGTATCGCTACCCTCGTTTATACATTGGGAACGCAAAGTTTCACCGCGACCAGGTCCGCGCCCACGGACAGCATATTCAACGCAACGGTCAAGGGACTTACCGCCGGAGCGTATTCGACCGTCACCATTACAGCCACCGACGCCTCCGTCGCGCACAATACGGCGACCGCAACGGTAAAGATCAAATACGATAACGACAAGACCGGGCCGACCATCGAGCGCTTTGACCCGGCGGTCGACAGCCAGAGCGTCAGCGCAAGCTCGTATGCGGTCAAGGTCGTCTGCAAAGACACGAGCGGCGTGGCGTCGGTTGTGCTTGGCCTGGGGACCGCGAGTTTCCCGGGAACGAAAAGTTCGGATTCCATTTGGACGGCAACCGTGACGAATTTAGTTTCGGGCGCGTTCAATAAAATCACGGTAACGGCCACCGACGGGTCGGTGAGCGCGAACGTGAGCACGCTGAACCTTTCCATCAAATACGACCCCACCATGACCGACAATGTTCCCCCAAGTATTACACTTGTAGGCCCGTCGAAAGACACGATCGTGACCGTCGATTCCTTTGTCGTGCGGGTCAAATGCACGGATGCAAGCGGCGTTGCCTCGGTCATCTATACGCTGGGAACGCAGACTTTCACCGCGACAAGGTCCGCGCCTACCGACAGTATATTTAGCGCAACAGTCAAGGGGCTGAGCACGGCCGCCAATCCGACCGTGACCATCACGGCCACCGACGCCTCGACTGCGGCCAATAAGGGGACAAAAACGGTCGCCCTCAGTTTCGCCATTGCCGCCAAAATCACGACCGCGCTTGCCTCCACGACCGCGGTCAATACCGGCAGTTCAACAGCCTTGACCATTGTCGCGACAGGGACGCCCGCGCCACTTTATCAATGGTATTTTAACGGCGCGGTCATTACTACAAACAGCCAATCCGCGTCGTATAGCAAATCCTGGACGGCGGCGGACGCCGGAACGTATAAAGTGATTATCACTAATGTAGCGGGCCAGGATTCTTCCAAAACGGTGCTTTCGGTCAATGTGGCTCCCGTGATTTCCCCAAAGCTTGCGGCGACCACGGCGGTAAATCCGGGAAGTACGACGGCTTTGACAATCGCCGCCACCGGCACGCCCGCGCCGACGTACCAATGGTATTTCAATGGCACGGCCATCACTACCAATGGCACATTGGCTTCCTATAGCAAGACTTGGGCTTCCACGGATGCCGGGACCTATAAAGTTATTGCCTCAAATTCAGCGGGCAAGGATTCTTCGAGCACGGTGCTTTCCGTCAATGTGGCTCCCGTGATTTCCCCAAAGCTTGCGGCGACCACCACGGTTGTTTCCGGCAGTTCAACTGCCTTGACAATAACGGCCACCGGAACGCCGACGCCAACGTACCAGTGGTATTTCAATGGCACGGCCATTTCCACCAATGGCACATCGGCTTCCTATAGTAAAACCTGGGCCACTACGGACGCTGGAACGTACAAGGTTATTGCCTCTAATGCGGCAGGCAAGGATTCTTCAACTACCGTGCTCTCCGTAAATGTCAAGGCCACAATCACAACACCGCTTGCGGCAACTTCCTCGGTTGCTTCCGGCAGTTCAACCGGCCTCGCAATCACCGCAACTGGAACGCCGGCCCCAACGTATCAGTGGTATTTTAACGGCACGGCCATTGCCACCAATGGTACGTCGGCTTCATATAGTAAAACCTGGGCGTTCACGGATGCGGGGACTTATAAGGTGGTTGCAACAAACAGCGCGGGCAAGGATTCATCAACTACCACTCTTAAAGTGTTAGGATGGGAAAGGGTGGTGTTGGCGATTAACGATCCCGATGGATCAACTCCTTGTGCGGTGATGACCAGCAATGGAGATATTTATATGGCATATAATTCCATGGCATTGTATTGCGACAAACTGGCGGCAAACACGACCACCTGGGTCCATACATCTTCCGATCCGATAGAAGTTTATAAAGGAAGTTTCGGGGGGAAATTTGATATTGAATTGTCAAGTGACAAAACGGTTCCGTATGTCGGCTATGTTGATCCACCCAGTGGCGGAGATGTTGTACAA
>JBAVGL010000168.1:0-7644 GCA_049684795.1 Chitinivibrionales bacterium
CGCCGCGCCAGCATGCGCCACAGATCGACGGCCCGTTTGCGCGTGGGCGACGAGGGATCGAAAACGGAATTAATGTCGCGATAGTCCTTGAAAAAAACATGCCCCGGAAGCGCATGCGTGTCGAGGATGCACCACAGGCCCGCGGCGTCGCACCAATCAATTGCGCGGTCGACCCAGCTCAGGCCCTCTTCGGAGTAATTGCCCGGCCAGCCTTCGTTTTCGATGAGCGGATAATCAACGGGGAGCCGGATATGGTCCATTCCCCATGACGCTATCCTGTTGCAATCGTCGCGGGTAAAATAACGCCCCATCTCGTGGCGGTCAAGCGTTGACTGCGAAAGCCAGTGCGAGATATTCGTGCCGAAATGCAATGAAGGTTGATGCATAATTGCGAGTTGATTCATTCCCCGATTATCTTGATGAGCACTCGCTTGGCGCGCCTGCCGTCGAATTCCCCGTAAAATATCTGCTCCCAGGGGCCGAGGTCGAGTTTCCCTTTTGTAATGGCGACAACAACTTCCCGGCCCATGACCTGGCGCTTGAGGTGCGCGTCGGCATTGTCCTCAAAGCCGTTATGGCGGTAATGGCTCACGGGTTCGTGGGGCGCCAGGGTTTCGAGCCAATCGTCGTAATCCTTGATGAGACCCTGCTCGTCGTCGTTGATGTAAACGCTTGCGGTGATGTGCATGGCGTTGACCAGGCACAATCCTTCGGCAACGCCGCTTTTTTCCAAAGCGGCCTCGACCTGCGGCGTGATGTTGATGTAGTCGCGGCGCGTTGGAGTCTTGAACTCGATGGTATGCCGGAATGATTTCAAAGTCCTGCCCCGGAAAGTTTCTTTTTAAGCGCCTCGCCCTGTTTCTCGAAACCGGGCTTGGAAAGCAGGGCGAACATATTTTTTTTGTAGGCCTCGACGCCAGGCTGATCAAAGGGGTTGACACGCAGCAAATACCCGGAAAGCGCGATGGCTTTTTCGAAGAAATAAAATACCTGGCCCAGGGTTTCGGCGCCGCGATCTTCGATGGTTAATGTCTGGGCCGGAACGTCGCCGTCCAAGTGGGCGAGAAGCGTTCCCCGATAGGCGTTTTCGTTGATTTCCTCAAAGGTCTTTCCCGCCAGATAATTCAAATCGTCGCTGTCGTCGGCGAATTTCGAGACGGTAAGGCTGTGCATGGATTTCTTGAGAACCACGAACGTTTCAAAAACATTGCGCAAACCCTCCTGCATCCATTGACCCAGGGAATGCAGGTCGGTGGTATAATCCACGCTTGCGGGAAAGATGCCCGTATTGTTCTTTCCTTCGCTTTCTCCGGCAAGCTGCTTCCACCAATCGCCGATATAATGCAATTGAGGGGAGAATGACGCGAGCACTTCGATGGTCCTGCCGCGCCTGAACAGGATGTTCCTGCTGATTGCATAACGGGCCGCGGGGTTTTCGGCGATGCTGGAGCTCCCGCAATAGTCAATGGCCTCGGCCGCGCCGCTTAATAACTTCCGGATATCGATGCCCGCTACGGCTATGGGAAAAAGGCCTACGGGCGTAAGCACGGAAAACCGTCCGCCCACGTTTTCGGGAATGTCGAACGTCGCGTATTGTTCTTCACTGGCAAGCTTGCGCAGGGCGCCTTTCGTGGGGTCCGTAATCGCGATGATCCGCCTGGCTGCGCCCGCCCGGCCGTACTTTTTTTCCATCCACTGTCGCATGACGCGGAACGTGATGCCCGGCTCGGTGGTAGTGCCGCTTTTGGAAATGACGTTAACCGCGACGTTTTTATCGCCGAGAAGCGTAAGTAAATCGGCCAGATAGTCGGAGTTTATATGATGGCCGGCGAACACCACGCGGGGCTTTCGCATATCGTCAAATGACGGCGACAGGGCCTCGATGGCGGCCTTCGCGCCCAGGTACGATCCGCCGATCCCGATGCATACAAGCACATCGGCTTTTGCCCGTATTTCTTCCGCTTTCTCGACCACGGAACTTACCAGGGATTGCGGGATGGTTTGAGGAAGGAATTGCCACCCCAGAAAATCACTTCCCGCTCCTGTGCCGCTTGATAAGCGTTGTTGCGCGCTTTGCGCGGATTCGATGTATCCGTTAAACTCGTCATCGGTTATCCAGTTTTTAAGGGTGCGGTCGTCGTAGGTTATTTTTGGGGCCATAGGAAACGCCTTTCATTATAAATATTTCTGAACGGTGCTTTTTTCCCGGTCAACGGGTTTGGAAATGGTCATGACGATGGCGCCGTTTTTAAAAAGCGTCACCATGCCGGTTGATTCGGAAATGGTGATCGACAGCGCTTTAGTGCAGGCGGTAATGCCCGCCGCGGCAACATGCCGCGAGCCAAGCCCGCTGGGAAGCGAAAGAGCGTCAATCTGCGGACGCAGGTAGCTGCCGGCCGAAAGAACGATACCGTCGCCGGTGATAATAAAGGCGCCGTCGATACTCGCGAACTCCTTCATTGTTTCCGCGAGCGCGGGATCCAGAATATTGCGCTCGGCTTCGCTATATCCCCGAAACGGGTTGATGATGAGCTGCGTTACGAATTTATTGACCGTATTCGTGTCGCCGAGGACGAAAATGGTTCCAAGCGGTTTACCTTCGCGGCCTTCAACGGCAATTTCCCCGGCAAGTCCCAGTATCCGCTCAAGCACTTCGGGCTTGATGTCGGGCGGCAGGATTTCAGGGGAATTCGCGAAGAAGAATTCGTATTCCGCCGCAACATCGAGGGAGACGATCGTATCGAACACGCCCGATTTGGAATTGCCCGAAATACAGATCACCTTGTCGTCGTTACGGATAAGATTGCGTGACAGCGCCAGAAGCACGCCGATCTTGATCTGGCCGATGCGGGACGCGGGGAATGAGGGCGCCTGTATGCACGCGGTTATGCGTTTGTCATTGGGGTCGAACCGCGTTTTATTGCTCGTGACGACAATAAGCTTGTCTTTATATTTAAGAATGTCGAGGAAGTCGTTTTCGCGCACTGTGTCCGCGAAAACCATGAGGGCGCTTGCCTTTACGTCGCGGGCGAGGTCCATTGCAATGGCCAGAACCGGGACTGAGGCTTTTTTTGAGGTCCGCACCATTCTATCGTCGACACTCGCCTTGGTTACGGAGGCGATGAGCGCCGGGAGATCGATGGGACCTTCGACGGAATCGAGGACCTGGTTGCGGACGGCGTCGGATTTGAAAAACGTTGCAATTTCAGTAAGCATCTGGATATGAAGGGCGTTGTCGGTTTTTTCATTGGTGATTACCAGCACGAGTATGTACGCGAGCGCGCCGCGCGCCGCGTCATATTTAATGCCCGAAACGCTTCTGCCCACGACGATCGAAAAATCATCCCTGACGTTCATGCGAATATGGGGAATGGCAAGGCCCTGGCCTATAAAGGTTGAGGCGGATTCTTCGCGTTTTAACATTTCCTCGAGGATCATCTTCTGCTTGTGCGCGGATTTTGTGGCTTTACATAATGCCTTAACCAGTTCCTTGAAAGCATCGGCTTTTTCCGTGGCTTTCAGGTCCACAATGAAGGGTATTCTGAGATAATCCTGGAACGGCATGTCAAGACCTCCTCCCCGTTGATTTAAGACTGACCCGCCTGTAGCCTGCCTTTACTTGTAAAGGCGCCACAGCAACTATGCGATGGCCGCCGCATAGTAATCAACAACCGACTGGTTATTAATCTGTAAACAATCCCCTTTTTTTGAAACTGCCTTTAAGAAAGCAAGCTGGGTTATTCCGTATTCAACGATCTGATCGATGGAAAGCGGATTAAGTGACTTCATGTTCCTGTTTTGACGCGAAAGCTCGGCGGAAATGGCGCGCACGGATTCCGCTAATTCAACGATTTGCGATGTTGGCTTTTGTTTGATTGCATAAGCCGTAAGGTGGATAGGCAGGAGCCGAAAAAGCGACTGGAGTTTCTCATGGATTTTTGAGGCCAGTATCTGCATTGATTTTTTATGGGCGAACAGTTCATCTTTCTGGTTGGGGTGAAAATTGGCCTTAAGGTCGACCAGTTTATGTATGGGTATCGGTGTATCGTAATCGACAAAAATAGAACCTTGTTTTGCACCCAGTTTACGAAGGCACCAGAGCCTGGTGAATGCGACCGCGTCCGACCCGAAATAATAAAAATGGCCGATGATGCGTTTAAAAAGGGAGTTCTTATCGTTTCGAAGGTTTTTCCCTTTTTGCAAGAGATTTAAGTAAGCAAGTTCAGGCAAACGTTCGTAGGAAATTGTTATGGGCAAAATAAGCACGTCCTTTTCAGGGTGCCGTGCCTGGGCTATTACGGCCGCGGACAAAACACCGGCCTTTATCTGCATCATGACGCCACGGTAGCTGCGACCTCCTTCGGGGAAAACGATAATACTGTCGTTGTCCTCGATCATGCCGACGACTCGGTTGCTTAAATTGATTATATATGATCGATTGAGAGAGGAGCTTCTTTTAATGGGGAAAGATCCAAACGCCTTGAATTTCGGACCAATTACAGGCAGATTTGTAAGGTTGTCTCCCGCGGCGAAGCGCATATTATTCACGCCCATATCGTGCAAGAGCATTCCCAGGAGGAAATAATCATAATGGCTGCGATGGGAACAGGTTATCATCAGGCCTGAATTTTGAAGAACCTTCGGGTCAACGAACGGGCCGCTCACCCGGATGCTATCATAGAGGCCATAGAAAAAACTGTGCACTCCACGCGCCACATTTTTAACATTCTGGTCATAGCGTTTCATACGGCCCTTTTGGAATAAGCGAACAAAAAATAGCTTTTGATATCGGGAGAAACCAAGTCAAATATCACCCAATAATATGAAGAAGGGAAAGACCATAGGCCTTCCCCCTCTTCGTCTCATAGCGAAAATTATTCGATCGGCTTAGGCAGGTTATGCAACCACGTCAATCATACTTAGGTTTTCTTCCTCTTCTTTGCCTTTTTCAACGCTCGTCGCTTCTATTTCCATCATTTCGCCTTCCTTCATCATCTGCTCAATGAGATCTTCCCTTCCTATTTGTTGTAAATGTCTGATTCTTTTGTACTCATTGCGGTGGTCCGGACAGTATTTTGGATAAATATACTGTCGTGGGTAAACCTTTACCTCGAACTGATTATCACAAGCTTCCAATGCGCAGGAAAGGACCATCGTCACGACTTCGGTGTAATTGTGTTTATATGTCTGATTTTTAATATTAACGTCTTCCGGCTTTGTCCGCTTGCGGATGCGATACCTGTCCTGCCGGTGTTCAGGGCAATACTTTGAAATATGAATGCCAAAGAATATTTTGCCGCATCCTGGATATTGGCATTTCTTTTCCCGAAGTTTCTGACGACGTCTTGATTTGGGTAACTGCATAAAGAATTTTGCTCCTCCTCACCGGGGCTAATGTAATAACGATCGATAAACCCGATTTATTGCCAAATAATTGAGAATTTAATACGTTTTCCGAAATTGTCCCGAAAACCTATATATTATACCACCAAATTGAAAAAAAAGCAACAACTATTCGAAAAAAAATATATCGAATGACAAGAATCTGCCGACCATTTTGCAATGCAACATATTGAATTTAATTAAGTTGTGAATTATATTTAACTTGATGCCCAAAAATTGTCGAAAGGAGAAATTACTTGACAGCAAGACATGTTATTCTGTCAAGTGGTGATAAAAACCCTTATGAGCGAAATAATTAATAAAATCCGTCTTGAACTGAAGCAATACGGCGACGAAAAGACTAAAACATCGAGTCAGCGCTTTTTTAAGGAAAAGGTCAAATTTTATGGTGTAAAAAACCCGATCGAATCCAAAATCGGGAACAAACACTTTAAAGCGGTAAAAGACAAAAATAAAACTGAGATTTTTAATTTGTGTGAAGAACTTTGGCGATCGGGCTACATGGAAGAATCGTTAATTGCCTGCAATTGGTCTTATTATGTCCGAAAAGATTATGAACCAAAGGATTTTAGAATATTCGAAAAATGGGTAAATAATTTTGTCAATAATTGGGCCTCATGCGATACCCTTTGTAATCATACTGTCGGCGCATTCGTGGAAATGTATCCTGAATATGTATCGGTTTTAGAAAAATGGGCTTTATCAAAAAACAGATGGATGCGGCGCGCCTCGGCGGTGTCATTGATTATTCCGGCCAGAAAAGGAAAATTCATGCAAGAAATTTTTAAAATCGCGGATGCATTGCTTTTGGATGAAGACGACCTGGTTCAAAAAGGCTATGGCTGGATGCTCAAAGCGGCCAGCCAGGCGCATCAAGAACAAGTTCTTAATTATGTCATAAGGAAAAAATCAATAATGCCCCGGACGGCATTACGATATGCTATTGAAAAAATGCCGAAAGAACTAAAGGCAAAAGCGATGGGAAGATAGTATGATTGGTTTATTATCGCAAGGCCCTCGTATTTTTTTTGTAAAGTTCGTGACTTTGGCTTGTCAATGTATGATTTTTTATATTCCTGGAAAAGATGCCTGAAGAAGAATAAAGATAAAGAACCCATCAGTAATCGGGATTACCATGGCAGAAACCGCTCAAAAATCCTTTGCATTGGTTAAAATTCTGGAAATGCCCGAGACCCTGAACAGGGAATGGGTTGAAAATTCCTCAATCATTCGTGAAAAACCGACGCAATCCCTGGTGCTTGATTTTTCGAAAACGCGGATTGTCGATTCCGCGGGCTTGTCAATGGTCTATTACCTGAACAGGCTCTATGCTAAAGGCAATAAAAAAATAGTGCTGCGAAATATCCCCGACCTCATTCTGTCTTCACTTAAAAATTGGCAACCGACAACGGATGAAAAAACGGACGGTACGCGCACGTCCTTCGGCTTTTTTGCCAGGGTCGGCGAGAGTGCATGGAAAGCCAAAGAAGTGGCCGTCCAGGCGCTGTCGATGTTTACCGAAATATTTTATTGGGGAAGCTTCGGGCTTTTAAAGAAACGTGATTTCCGGCGCGGCGTCCTTTTCGAACAGATGTTTTTCATGGGGTATAAGTCCATAGGGATCGTATGTCTGCTCGCGTTTTTAATCGGCATTGTGCTTGCTTTGCAAGCGGCAATACAGCTCAACCGATATGGCGCGGGGATTTTTCTGGCGCCCATGATCGGCATTTCGATGATAAAAGAATTGGGCCCGCTTCTGACCGCGATCATCATATCGGGTCGAAACGGCAGCTCCACGACCGCTGAAATTGCCACGATGGTTGTCGGAGAAGAAATTGACGCTTTAAAAACAATGGGGCTTAATCCAATTCAATTCGTGGTCGTGCCTAAATTCTGGGCGATGACCATTACCATGCCTTTTTTGACCCTTTGCGGGACAGTTGTCGGGATATCCGGCGGCTATATAGTTGCGATTTTTTACCTTGGAATTTCTTCATCGCTTTTTATCGGGGAGCTTTTAAGGAACATCGTTCTTGTTGATGTGGTGGCCAATATCGTCAAATCCGTGGTCTTTTCCTGGCTCATCATCTGGACAGGCGCTTTTCACGGTTTTAAGGTCAAAGGCGGGGCCGAAGAAGTGGGACGCGAAACCACTTCGAGCGTGGTGACCGGCATTTTTATCGTCATTGTGGCGGATGCCATCTTTTCGTTCATTTTCTGATCAGGATTCACTTGATTAAT
>JBAVGL010000169.1:0-4915 GCA_049684795.1 Chitinivibrionales bacterium
GCGGTCGTAAGCTGTCGGACCGCCGTGTCTAAATAAACTCCCGGCACATAATATTCGGACCATTGTTTGGTTTGCGTGTCGAATTTTTTAACATTACCTCCTGATGCGCTGAACCACATATTGCCGCTTTGGTCTTCGCATATGCCCTGGAAATCACCGCCACTTCCAATAAACCCAAAATTTTGCGTTGTGTATTGATTATACAAAGTCCATGTTTTTCCGTCAAATGAAGTGATACCATCAAACCAAGGTTCGGCGTTGGGCAGAAGATTCTGCTTGCAATTCGGCGCTAGCCAGACAATCCCATTTCTTGCCGCATGAACACGGTTGACCACGTTAAAGGTAAGACCGGGTATTTTGAATTGGCGCGGCCCTGCGTTGTTCCAGTAATACAGGTAATCTTCCGCGGTTCCGATCCACACATTGTTATGGTCGTCCTTGGCCAATTTAATCACCCTGCTCGGGACCGTAAAAATAACGCTGTCCTTGACTTTTACGGAAAAAGTATCGGGGGCGATACTGTCGGCATGGTAGTAGTTTTGGCCCGCTAAAACCGCGGTATCGCTTCGAGGCAAAAGCACGCCGATAGAATCAAAAAACCATGTTACGTTATGTCCGGTCGGCGTTGAATGCCACAGGGAAGGGTCGGCGTAATTGTTATTGGTAAATTTGGCGCCCGCGATATCGGTCGCCGCGAACCCGTCGTTGCAGCCAAGGTAGAGCGAGTCATTATGCACGGCAATGCCGAGCACGGCCGGGGAGCTGAAGGTATCGATGGCGGAAGCGTTACTGAGCACTTGTTCTTTATTTGGGTCGAAAAGACTGAAACCTTTGGATGAACCTACCAATAAGTAATTGTTATAGAACAATAGAGTCTGAATTGCCCATCCCGCGCCGAAGTACAAATCATACACAAAATTCTGACCGCCGGGCGTTTGCTTATAGAGATATCCTAAAGCGCTTCCTATCCAGAGATTTCCCTGTGAGTCCCTGCAAATCGCGGTCAAGTCCACGTCGGGGAAATTATTGATGTCGTTAAAAAGGGTATATGTGTTGTTTCCTAAATCAATGACAAATAAACCGCCAGAACACGCCGCCCATGTTTTTAAACTAGAACTGACGATATCGTTCACCCTAATGGTTGATTGATAATTTGCAAATTGCGAGAGAGAAAAAGAGTCGCGCGCAAAGAGCGCGACAACAATAATTAAAAAAGCCGGTACCCGCCCGGCACGCCGGATCGTATTCATGTTCACTGCCCTGTAAAAAATAACAATATCAAACGTTTACATTAAAATATACTTTAATTAACCTGCCTAAGGGCAGATTTGGTTCTGTATGGGTAATTATCTACGCTGGGCGCTTGCCTGCCGCTTGCCTGCCGAAGCGGCAGCGCATGCAGGCGTATATAATTCAGACACAGTAACTAATACGAAAAAGGTACGTGTATATTGAGGGGGCTTTAAAAAATTCCATGTGAAGTCACCATGCGTAGAAGATAATACTTCCCGCTGTAATTAAATATATTAAGGGACTGACCAGGAGAATAAAATGGATAGTCGAGTATTTCAACTCATTTTTTCACTCAGTTTTGCTTCCGTTTTTTTTTATTGCGCAAAGGAAACCCTTAACAACCCCCAGAAAAATAATGAACCCGCGGCTGCTCCGCCAATCAGGTGGCAAACCAGCGAGGGCACGATTTGCGAGCCGGGAAGTTGCGAAAGACCGGCCATTATAAAAAACCCCCATAAGGACATTCTTGAAATGGTCCGCATGGAAAACATTGATTACGGCGACGGCGCCCCAAGGTCATTTATGCGGAATTATTATTTCAATACGACCGCCTGGTATCATCAACCCATTGTTTTCGGAGATGGACGGGATTTCGGCGCTCCGGCCGTATGTTTCAACAAAAACACGGGTAACTTGGAACTGGTTGTCAGGAGGGGCGACCAATTGCGGCATTATTGGCGTGATGAAACCACGGGTGTTTGGAGCGGAGGCGCGGTTTTCGGCTATAATGTCAAGTCTGATCCGGCGCTGATTTGTAATATACAAAATAATAATTTGGAGGTGGTAGTCAGGGAAAAGGTCCGCTTACGGCATTATTGGCATGATAATGCTTCGGGCGACTGGTATACCGACCCTGAGGTTTTTGCCAATGATTTATCGGGAAGCCCCGCCATGGTGCAGACATCGGATGGAAATTTGCATGTAGTGATCAGGTCGAGAGAACGTCAGGTTCACCACTTTGAACGGGTCTGGAGCAATGGCCGATTTTCATGGCAATATCGCGGTTTGTTTGGCTATAGTATTAAGGATGATCCTGTCATGGCAATAAATTGCGACAATAATCGGTTACAAGTTATTGTAAAAGAGGGTATTGGAACAACCGGTCTGAAGCATTATGAATATTCCGGTACGTGGAACCAGGTTGCGGCCATTGTTTCTAACATGGAACTGCATTACCCGGCAATAACAACAGTGAATAATCATAATTTTTACGTTGTCTGTCTTGATGATCCCAAAGACCCTTGTATGGTGAGCCTTTTCAATTGCCAACAAAATTAAATTCCCTGACGAACGAATGATCTGGCACGATTGCACGTTTGACATTGTCCTTGAACGGTTCCTGAAGCAAGGTCCTTCCGCAGGCGATTGAACATGGCTCCATTCCAGATATCAATCAACCGTTCCGGGTTAATATTTCCAATCGCATTTCTATTGTCCCAAACGCAACAGGGCATTACTTCACCTTCGGCCGTAACAACTATTTGTCGCCAGGGGAAGGAACAAAAGGCGCCTTTTTTTATTAATCTGATTTTTATATAAGCAATGGCTAAATGCATCATGGATCGTGTTGGAAAACAGGCGCTCTTTTGAAGCGAATAAAGACCTCTCGCTAAATTTCTGGGGAACCTGCTCAAACCGTATTGAGAAAATATTCCGGGTAAGGTCAATAACACTTTTTTTTCTTTGGCGTGTTTTGAAGCCCGTTGAAAGATGGTCTGCACATCGGGATCAACAGGATCAATTTTTTGATCATTTAGATTAAAGGACGATGGCAAACCAATTAATTGCCGGTCAATTCTTTGGTCATTATATCGAACGGGTATGCTGATATCGGAGCAGTTTAGTTCATGTATGCCGAACGATTCAGCAAGGTCTATCATGGGGATGATTTGCGAGAGATTCATTTTCAGGAGAACCATATTTAAAGCGATATGCGGAAACCGGCAATGGGATTTTATTTTAAACTCCTGGATTTTTTTTATGTTTTCCAGAACCAAGGACAAACAATCCCTCTGGCGAATAAGCGCGTAAAGTTTTTGATCGGCCGCGTCTATTGAAATGTTTATCCGGTCGAGGCCATTGCCAACAAACGCGGCCGTAAGAGTATCTGTCAATAACGTTAAATTCGTGGCCAGAGTAATGCACGGGACACCCTTCTTTTTGGCATAGTGGATGATTTGCGGAAGTTCTTTGTTTAAGAGAGGCTCGGTGGTCCATGAGAGAAAAAGAATATTCACTCTGGCAAAAATGTCTTCCGTAATTCTCTTGAATGTTTCCAAGGAAATCATGCGTACGTCCATATCACGGTATGGTTGATGGCACATGATACATCTCAAATTACAGGAGTTTGTAATATCAATGCGTAGTTCAATATCTCGAATCAAAGGCCCGGCTAAGAGCGCCCGCCAGGCCTTTCCAATTTTTCCTAACTGCTTATTTATCAACAGATTACTTATCTCCCAAAACTAATGGGTTCATCGGATTTGGTGGTATTCATAGAATCATTTGATTCTATGGAAGTTATGGCTTCGATTGAAGGTTTTGATTCTGGAATAGTCTCTGAAGAACTTTGTGCGGGCAAAATCTCAGGCCCGGATGCATCTGAAGTTTTATCAACATCATTTCCAGCGCTTTCGATTTTCTCCTCTTCGGCCTTTAACACACGTCTTTTTACCATTACTTTGCGTCCGTGTTGCAGGTTTTCCTTATCCATGGAATTCGAAACATCCATTTCAAAAACGGGATCCGCTGGTTTGATAACAATCGGATTAACTGGAGTTAGAGGAGGCGCAGGTTGTTCAATGGCCGCTGCAACCGATGGTGGAGGCGGGGTTTTAGTTTCTTTTATTTCAATAAATGGTTTTTCCTCTCGAACAGGTAAAGGACGTTGCTGGGCATAATCCTGACGCGGCCGATCATTTCTTTTAAACTGTTCAGTTCTGTCCCTTGGTTTGTTAAAATCATTCCTTTTGTGCTGAGGAGTTGCTATAGTGTCCTTTATTCTCCGCCGTTCTTTTTCCTGGTCTCGCTCGGCATTTTTAAGCCGTAAATTAATGTCCCTGAGCGACCGTTCCACGGGGTCCACATTCTGAATCGGGGCGACGACCGTTGGGGATGGTTTTACCCTTTGATCAAGAGGGGGTCTTCTGTTGTTAAATCGGCTTTCATGCTCTCGCGATCTCCTTGAGTCTCGAATTTCAGAAGTCAATACGGGTTTTTCCTTGGGTTCGAATTTAGTCTTTTTCTTGGTATCTAACACAAGTATTATCAAGACGATCTGTAAAATTATTGTTAGGACCGAAGTTGTAATTACTATTGGTGCTAAAGCCATCATATGAGTAACGCTCCATAAGGTTTAAATTTGTGATTTTGCAAATAATTTGATGTTTTTGTCCAGGGTTGCTTAGTCAATAATGGAAAATAATCGACCGGCCTAAATCATAAGATTGTTGTCCTCCTTTCTAAAGAAGAATCATGTGCATGCATCCTTTTATGCCGCTATTTCAAAGAACACCCTAATGATCGCCGTCAAATTTTCCTATCCATTGCCGATTTCTAGGAAGAAGGGGTTGCGGGCGATTTTGTTTCGCCGGCTTCGATTTCGGGAAGCTCGTCGCACTTC
>JBAVGL010000170.1:0-8256 GCA_049684795.1 Chitinivibrionales bacterium
CTCCAATATATATCGAGAAAAAAATCGGTAAGATTGCAGGCGATGGCAATTTTAACCAATGGATTTTTTAAGATGCCGCGGACTATTTTTCGGTTCATTTGACGGGTAATTTTTAATTAGATAAAGTATATTACTGTTCTAAAAAATAACTTGTGGAGGCTTTGATATTCTATTTCTTTCCCATAAGGGTTTTTAAGAACCATGGCCATTCCTCAAAATCAGGAAATTTCAAAGTCGTTTTATGATCAGGTGTATTATTCAAATGTCAAAGCGATGGATAAGGCTTTAAAGGCACGGCTGCACTTTTACAAGCTTAAAAAGGTGTTTAAATTGCATGTGCCCGGCAAAAACGAGCGGGTCGTCGATCTTGGCAGCGCATGGGGCGCCTTCAGTTTTGAACTGGCTCCATATTGCAAACAAACCATCGGCGTTGATTTCAGTGAAACCGCGGCGAAATTCTGCATGAAGCGGTTGCGGTCCTCGAAATTCACGAACCTTTCATTTGTTTGCGCGGACGCACAAAATACCGGGCTGAAGTCCGGCTGCATTGATTCAATTTTTTGTTCGGACCTTGTTGAGCACCTGTATCCCGCCCAGTTTACGGCGATGGTTGATGAATGCAAGAGATTACTGCGGCCTGGAGGGAAAATCGTTATATGGACCCCGCATCGCGGGCATATTCTTGAAAAAATGAAAAACAATAATATTCTATTAAAACGCGATCCTGCGCACGTTGATTATAAGTCAATGCGGATAATAGTTGATGAGTTAGAAAGAAAAAGGTTCAAAATTTTAAAAAAATATTATACCGAATCACACCTTCCGCTCTGGAAATATATAGAAAAATTTGGGCTGCCGTTTATCCCGCTTCTAAGAAGACGAATTGCGGTTTTGGCAGAAAATCAAAACTGATTGTGTTCTCTGAATCTGTCTCAGAAAATGAACGCTTTGTTATAAGATAATAGATTTCTTTAGAATCAATTTCCCCCCGTATAAAGCGCGTTAATTTCTGTAGCTGTCAATGGACGATTGTAAATCCTGATTTGATCAAGTTTACCCTCGTATCGGTCACCGCCCTCCGAATAACCTATCTGGAGCCGTGCTGAATCGGAGTATTGCTGAATAGTGGCGCTAATAATTGTGTCCTCATCCAAAGCACCGTCGATATAAAATTTCAAGTGCGAGCCATCAAAAGAGATTGCTCCATGATGCCATGACACGGTATCAAGTGATCCACGGGAATAGTACTGGGTGTAATTAAACGGGTCCAGCGTATTCCCGTTATAAAACATTAGCCGTCTTGTTGTGTCCAGCATGTCGTTCCAAGTCCCGTTTGCAAAGAGCATTGAATAGTAGTGAGTAGAGATTCCTGGAGCGCCAACCGCAACAATTCGCGGCAAGTAGGTCGTGTAGGTGCTCGCCTTGATCCATGCGCACAAAGTGAATTGGGTGATCGATAGCCTTGTGTCTACTTTTGCTGAAATACCGGCATTGCTGCCATTAAAATAATAGGCGCTATTAATGGTATTTGACCGGTCTGTGGTTAATTGTGCGCCGTTAACGGTCGCATTAAAGCCGTCGCCGCTCTCATCGTTAGCGTTCCCGTTAAACGGGTAATATGCAATCAAACCGGAACCATTAGAAACAGTAACGGTAGCCATTTGGGTCGCAGTATTGTTACAGGTGCCTTCCGCGCGCACATAATAAGTCGTGGTTGTACCAGGGGATACAGAAATCGAGACGCCCGTATTGTTTCCAGACACCGGGGTTGTGCAGGCTGAATTTGTATACCACTTCCAGGCGGCACTTGTTCCAAGCGATCCCCCTGAAACACTAAGATTGGATGAACCGCCGGAGGAAATGCTTGACGGGTTCGCTGTTGCGGATGAAGGGGCGGTCGATTGCGTGTTAATTGTTACCGTCACGCTCGCCGTTGCCGTAGAGTTGCATGTCCCTTCGGCCCGGACATAATAGGTCGTGTTTGCTGAAGGCGATACGGTGAGCGTTGAACCCGTGTTTCCACCGGGTACCGGTGTTGTGCACCCCGAGTTCGTGTACCATTTCCACGACGCGCTCGTGCCAAGCGACCCGCCGCTGACGCTTAATGTCGTGGAACCACCGGAGCAAACGCTTGAAGGGCTGGCGGTTGCGGATGTCGGGGCAGTCGACGGTGCGTTTATCGTTACTGCCACGCTCGCCGTCGTGGAATTATTGCAGGTCCCCTCGGCGCGCACATAATACGTGGTATTAGCGGAAGGCGAAACGGTGATTGACGTCCCGGTATTTCCGGTGGAAACCGGCGTGGTGCAGGTTGAGTTTGTATACCATTTCCATATCGCCCCAGAACCCAGTGTCCCGCCGTTGACGCTAAGGACCGTGGAACCCCCTTGACAAATACTGCCGGGACTGGCCAAAGCGCCCGCTGGATTGCCGGACGGGGAATTCACGGTCAGTGTTGCACCCGTGCTCGAAACCTGGCTGCCGGTAGAATTGGACACCACGCATACATAAGCGCCTGCGTCGCTCGCGGCTATCGTATTAATCGTAAGATTATTCGTTGTAGCGCCGATATAACGGGCATCGGTCAAATTCCCGCTGGAGTTCTGCCATTGATATGTCAACGTACCTGCTCCTGCTGCGGTAATTGAAAAACTCACAGGCGTCCCGATGCATTTGGTCTGGTCTGTTGGATTAGAAGTAATGACCGGCGCAGGTACGTTGCTGATGGTTATGGTTATTGTTTTGGTCATGGTGTCCAGACCATCGGTTGCTTTGAACATAACGGGGTTCGAGCCTTCTTGACTTGTGCTTGGAGACCAGAGAAATGCTCCGGTAGCCGCATTGAATGTCGCACCCGTGGGGAGCGTGGACGCGCTCATGGTGACATTGTCATTGTCAGGGTCCGTTGCAACCACCGTAAGCTGGATATACGATAGTTCCTGGATCGTGGTGTCTTTTATACCTGAAATAATCGGCGGCCTGTTATAGTTCACCGAGGTGCTGTCGGAGCTCTTGTTGCGGGCCGTTGCCTTGTCCCTCGCATAAATGCCGATTTTGTTCGTGTGCGAGGCGGTAAGCACCGCGTTTATCGTATACCGGCAGTTTGCATCGGAGGCAAGGACGCCAATCCTGACATTATTCAAGGTCCAATAAACGGTGTCAACGCCGCTTGTGTCGGTAATTGAGTACACTATTGAAACGTTAGGGTCCGCAATTATCGCGCCTGTCAATGGACCGCTTATCTTTTTAATGGTCGGCCCCGTTTTATCGTTTGTCGTAGGATCATACGTCAGATCAATGCTCTCCGAACTCTTGTTGTGTCTTGCTGATTTGTCCTGGGTGTATATGATAATGTGGTAGACGCCGGTCGCGGGGAATGAGTCCGTTAACGTAATTTGATTGTTTGTGTTGACGGCAAGGGTGCTCTGTCGGACATTATTAAGCGTCCAGGACACCGTGTCAACGCCGCTGGGGTCGGTGACCGAATAGGTGTAGCTGACGACGGGGTTCGTGACTATTGTTCCGGAGGACGGGCCGCTTATCCTGGTGAAGGTAGGACCGACTGTGTCCGCTATGGTCGAGTCGTATTTAAGGTGGACATAAAAAGTGGTTTTGTTTTTTCTTACGGACATGTCCGTGGCAATAAATGTTATGGTGCTGTATTGGTTCGGTGATAGTCCGGTTACAGTGGCCGACCAGATGCTGTCGGAACTGCATCCGGTAATGAAGGTGTCGGTTCCCATGAAGCATTTCACCGATCCGATCCCGCTGCTGTCGATGCAAATGAGGGAAATTTTGTAGCTGCTTGCGTTCACGGAAATACTGTCTTTGCTCGGGTTCAAATACTTCATAACAGGCGGCACGCTGTCTATTCCGGTTTTGCTTGCCCACAGCTTGATCGTTACCGTGTCGGTCGCCCCAGTCTTGTCTTTGGCGACGATCCTGGGCCAATACGTGGCGGTATCGCTGATCCCGAAAGAATAAGAAAACGTCGTACCTGTAATCGTATCGTTTTTGACGCCGGGAGCTGAAGCGATGAAAAACGATAGCGAATCCCCCGAACACTTATCAAGAAGCGATAGCGTGGATGTCGCACCTTCGGAACCCATGAGGGCGATGGTGTCGAGGAACCAATGTGGGCCCGCGCTTCGCAATTTCCCGGAATAAATGGTGTCTGATGCGGCTGAGGAACCGGCACTGTTTTGAGATTTTACAAAATAATAATAATCCAGCGTGTTGATCGTATCGACAAACTTGGCGACTGTCATTGTGTCACGCGCGATAAAAGGACCTTGTTTCGCTGGTGCCCGGAAGATGATATAATCGTCGGCCGTGGTATTGTCCCATGTCATGGTAAAAATTCCGTTGCCGGTTACGGCCACCTTGATATTTGCGGGCACGTTTGGGGCGACGAGCGTGGTTCCGACATTGATAAGCACCGTGGCAGTGTCCCAACTGGCCGAATCGTCGGAGTCAGTAACCTTGAAAAAAACCAAATGCGTTCCGGTGAAACTCGCAGGCGGTGTCCATAAAAATGGCGAGGTAAAGGCGGTCAAGAAAGTCAGGTCCTGCTGGAAATAAAAAGTGTGCGCCTGCAAAGGGTTGCTATCCTGCGCGGAAACCGTCAGCGTGCATGTCTGGGCGGTGATGATGTTTCGAATCCCGGTAATTATAAGATGGGGTTTGCTGCGTTGAGCAATGACCAATGGTTTGTTGACAATGTCGATGTCAATGGTGTCGAAAAATTTGTTGTTTCCCTGTATAAATGCTTTCGCGATAATGGATTTTTTTCCGTTACTGGTAAAAAGCGCCTTGTACCAAAGGGTATCGGTGTTTTGAAGGGTATCTAAGCCGCTGAAAATTGTTCCGCCTTCAACGATGCCACCCGAAGAAAGGATTTCAACTGCAATTGAGTCAATAAATGAAGGTAGATTACTCCAAACGCCGATATTAATCAAATTTCCGACGCTATCCACATATTGGTCGACGTTTTTCTGCAATGTTGTTGACCTGATTGTTAAGTAAAGCTTCGTATTCGATGCCTGATATGGATTATTGGGCGCTTTTATGCAGGAAAGAAAAACCGACAGTGAGATGCAAACTGCGCAAAAAACGTATAAACGGGCCTTATCCATGGTCAAGGGATCCTTCAAAATGGCAGCATTATTTTAACAATTGGAAAGAATAATATACATTTTAAACGTTTTGAAGACTACGACAATGTTAAGGGAAAGTTCCGTAAGAATCTTTTGAGATAACTTCAAAATAGCTCTTTTGATCCTGAGAATCTGATTATTGTCGGAAATAGATTCCTCCGGCTGGTGTTTTTGAAAAAGGCCTGCCTTGCGCATCAAACAATTCATCGTGGTTAAAGGATTGGCTATTTTTTGCATTATCGATTATGAGGAAGCTCGAATTTTTCTTTTTAATTTGCATAGTAGCGTTTTGGCCTGGTTTTTGTATGCAGGTCATGTCTTTAAAAGAGCCGTTGCCCAGCGAATCAGTGGCCCAGCGGATATCGATGTATGCGACTATGGCTTGTTTACAATAGTCAAGAGAAGGAAGCAAGTATGATGTTGTGTCCAATTCAAACGAATCCACCTGTATTTTCATGGCGGATTTTCCCGTTATTGCGGGAATAAAATAGACAATCGAATTATGATCGATAAACTGTGTAGTTTTAATGCAACCTCCGCCTATATCTTGATCATTATCGCTAGAATATTGAAAAAGTATCTTACCATTATATCCGGATAAATTTGGAGCCGATTCAAGTTTGAATATAGAATCAGAAGGGAATGTTGCAAGCGGGATATGGTTCGACAAGGCCCAATTCGTGTCGATATTGCCTTGAGCGTAGCGAAAATAAGCAGCGCCAATTTGGAGCGGCGAAAGTGATTCTTTTCCTCCTTGAGTAATCAGCGCAGAATTGAATTTGTAGACAGCTTTGCCTGAAGACCATTGAAAAGCAATGGCGCCATAATAGGTCTTAAATTCAGGAACATTTGCAGGTGCAATAAACTGCATGGAAAAGATTTTAATGCCGTTCGAAAACGAAACGGTGTCTTTGTCGGGAAGGAGAGATATTTCTCCGGATGAATAGGGAATACTGGTCGATATAATGAAATTATGGGCCATAGCAGAAGTAAAAAAAATCGTGATTAATAGGATAAAACATTTATAGTTCATATAATACCTCCGGTTAGAATGAATGTATTTTTCTATTCCTATAGTAAGTATAAGTAAATTAAGGCTTGATTGCAATAGGCAAAAAAAATACCGCTTCCTTGCAGAAAACACCTGCCGGAGAATATTTATTCGAAATAGAAGCTTGAAGAGCCAGAGACTTTTAATAAAGAAGGACCGGATAAGATTTACTTATCCGGTCCCTTAAAGCGGCTACAATGGTATTGAACCTAATGTCAGGGTTTTCTGGTCCCCAAAACAGTCACTGTTACAATTGACGAAGTCGTTGAAGCGCCGGAATTATCCGTCGCAACGGCATGAATTCTGTAAATGCCTGTTGCAGGGTTTACCTTTGCCCATACATATGGCATGGAGGTGTCGCTGACCAATAAAGTCGAGTCGCGGTAAAACTTGACCGACCTTACATAACCATCCGGATCGGACGCCGAAGCCATCACGGTTAAAGAATCTCCTAAATAAACCGTTGAATTGTTTGCAGGGTAAATGATGGAAATTACGGGCGGTTTGTTGGGAACAGACCCTTTTACCGTAATAGTAACAATTGCTGATGATCCGGTTGCAAACTTGTCGTCAAATGCAATTGCTTGGAGCCGGTGAGTTCCTGCTGATAAACCGGTAATTTGAAATTGGTACGGGGCCAAAGAGTCATAGCCAGCAAAATTTGAATCTACTAAAAATTGGACCCCCTGCACAAACCCATCGCTGTCTCTTGCCGCAGCGGTGATCGTGATTATGTCGCCCGCATTGAAAACGGCGCCGTTTGCGGGAGAGGTTATAGATACGATTGGAATCTTGTTGGGAATATATTTCCTGACCATGACGAGATAATATTGGGAAATAGCGGTATCGTTATTCGTGCTTACCGCTATTGTATGGATATAGAATGTGTCTGCCGTTGCCTTCCGGATTATCCAGGTAAATGGCGCTGCTGAAACACGTCCAAGTTTCAGGGAATCACGATAGAAATCTACATATTTGATTGAGGCTCCGTTATCATAGCCGAATGTATCATTTACAGCAACATTTATAGCGATTGAATCGCCGATGTTAAAAGTTTGACCATTTTGCGGTGAGGTAAACATAATCGAGAATGGCCTTGGTCCGGGGCCGATCGAATCTTCAATAGAGCCGGAAAGATAGGCGTCTCCCGTGCCATAATAGGGCCTTAATGTCATATAAACGAAAGTTTCCTGACCGCCATATACAGTGGTATCCGTGGAACCATAGTAGCGAATTGTTTTGGCTGAATCATACACGAAAATTTCGAACCTTCTGTTGTCTCCGGCCGGTATTTTACTTACCGTTCCGCTTACCGTAGAATCCGTTATTGTCAAGGGCTGCTTGATCGTGTCCATGTTCGGGGCGCTCACCCTGGCCATGGCGCTTTTCGCGATGGTCCTGAAAGGGGACCCTTGTTGGGCGACGAAAGAAACAGTCAGCGAGCCATGGTCGGTTGACGATTGTGACAGGGTGGAGGGGTTCTTGTCGCACCCGAAAAAGTAAAGTGACGCGACCAACGCGAGAGAAAATATACGTAAGTTTTTTTGCTTTGGCATAAGTACAATTTCCTTTCTATGAGAAATTGGGTTTTAAAAACTATTTACTTACTTACTGCTCACAATATTGAATACTGATTGCTGACTACTGACTGCTATTTTGCTATCCCTGCACCTCGCTTCCTCCTATTTTTTAATATAGCTTATTTTGGCATAACCAGAATATTTATTGAATCCGAGGACTTCAGATTTAGAGAATCTACTAATGAACAATAAATAGTTTTAAGCCCAGGAGTATTGGATGAAAAACTTAGGGAATCCGAATAATTCAGGACCGTTCCTTGAAATGTAGTCGTTTGAAGGATTGAATCTGGATTCTGCAATTTCCATTGAATTTGTTTAATAGGGTACAGGGCATTATTTACGAATCCGACAAAGAGGATAACCGAGTCGATAGAAACAGAGTCCAGGTTGCTATAAATCTGGATTTTGGTCTTATTTGCGATGGATGTATCCGGATAAATTCGTATATTAGTGGTATCAAATGCTGTAT
>JBAVGL010000171.1:0-3413 GCA_049684795.1 Chitinivibrionales bacterium
GTTCTATTCAATCCCGACTCCTAAAATGGCGAAACGATCCAAATAAAAAACCGCTCATTGTTCGGGGCGCCCGCCAGGTTGGAAAAACCTATACCATCAACGAATTTGGGAAATCTTGTTTTAAAAAATTCATACACTTTGATTTTATCGAGCAAAAAAGCGTTCACCAAATTTTTAGCGGCGACCTTACTATTGCAACTCTTTTAGTCCAACTTGAAGCATTTTCCGGGACCCGGATAACTTCCGGGGACACGTTAATATTCTTTGATGAAATCCAGGAGTGTCCGCGAGCGCTCATGAGTCTACGCTATTTTTATGAACAAAAACCGGACTTGCATGTCATTGCGGCCGGGTCCCTTTTGGAATTCTCAATGGGTGAATTGTCGTTTCCCGTTGGCCGCGTGGATTTTGAATGGATGTATCCCATGAGCTTTTCCGAATTTTTAGTCGGCATGGGGCATAGCATCCTTCGCGATCACATCCCGACAATGACAAATGCGAAAAAGCAGCCCGTATCGATCCACCAAAAGCTGCTTGAACAGTTGCGGCTGTATTGCATCGTTGGGGGAATGCCCGAAGCCGTAGCATTGTTCACGGCAACCAACTCCCTGACAAAAGTCTCCGACGTCCACCGAAGATTGGTGCAAGCCTTCCGGCAGGATATTCCGCGGTATCAACGCCGGGCCGACGCTGCCCTTATTGAACAATTGTTTGACGCAATTCCGCGTTCAATCGGCAGGCATATAAAATACAGCAGTCTTGTCCGGGACACCCGCATTGATAAAATTAAAGCTGCGCTTCAAATACTTGAACGCGGATTACTTGTCCACAGAGTTTGTGAGAATTCGGCGCTAGGCCTGCCCTTAGGCGCAAATATGACCGAACATCGTTTTAAAATGGTCATTCTCGACGTTGGTTTGATGCAATACCTTTGCGGAATCCCTCCCGCTGAAATATTGCAAGCCGAGACGATCCTTGACGTTTATAAAGGCGCATTGGCGGAGCAGCTTGTTGGGCAGCAATTACTCAGCACCGGAATCGGGTCGGAAAATGGGCGGCTTTTTTATTGGGGCCGTCAAGCGCGGGGAAGCAATGCCGAAGTCGATTACGTAATTGTCAGGAATGGAAATATTCATCCTATTGAAGTTAAAAGCGGGGCCACGGGAAAATTAAAAAGTATGGCAATTTTTCTAAAGGAACATCCCGCGGCAGGAAATGGGATTGTTCTAAGCGCTGGGGAATACCATTCTGAACCTCAACATCGGCTTGTCCGCTTGCCGCTTTATACAGAATTGGTGTAAGCAATTGACAAGCTCAGAATGATGCATTTTGATCGCAAAATAACGACACAATCATTATATTGAGACTCAGAGAAAAACCGATAATTTCGACAGATTTCTATTAGTCGAAACCAAACAAAATATGAATAATTGTATATTCTGCGGTCAGCAAATTGACCCAATGACCGTGCCGCCTGAGCACATTATTCCTAGCTCAATAGAAGGATCTGTTGTCACATACAATGTCTGTGATAAATGCAACAAAATGCTCGGCACAGAAGTTGATAGTGAATTGAATCAGCATCGGCACATTTGGGACATTCGCAAGAGGCATAAGCAATTGCCACCGCTTAAGAGTGTATTCCAAATGCAAAAAAAATTCGCAACTTTATCAGACGGCAGTGAGATGCCAATAGTACCAAGGTCGGATTCCGATCGAATTATGACACACAAACTATCCGATGGGGGAATACAAGCGGATCGACGAATCCCACCGAGACAAGATCCTTTTCTTCAATGGCTTGATAAGGAACGGAAAAAAGTGGGAATGAGCAATAAAAGCTTCAATGAACATCATGTACAACGCTACCTTGATGCAAGGAAGAAAGGGAGTTATCTTGGGAAATTTGTATATAGAGACTGGCTATTCACAGGCATGGATGTTTTCTTCGGTGAAGAGAAAGCAGCGAAAGTCGCTTCTATCATGTCTGCCAGTATTCCGCGTCGTTTTATAGCAAAAGCATGTGTAGAGTATGCATATTTGTTTGGTTGGGAAAATGAAATTACCAACATTAATGATCTTAAGAAGATCGCCCACTGTGGAGATTTTGAGCAAAATGGATTGGAGTTTGGCGCCGATTTATGCAAGGAAAAAAATACATTCCCTTGTCATACGATATCCTTCGATGACAAATGGTTTTCCTTGGGAATCTATAATGTATACTTTATTGGAGTTGGAATCAGGTGGCGTGATAAATCCAAACACTTCATTTGTATAGACGACTTCATTGCAAGGAAGTTAAGGATTTGCCATGAAAGTGATAGTGCTGCTACCTTCAATATAGATGAGAGTTTTGACTTTAAAGATCATAAGGCACTCGGACGTTCTACACATGTATGATAGGTTTGCTTACGTATCGGATAGCCCCTTGAAATAGCCGAAGGGCTAAAAACCAAGATAGAATATTGAACATTTTGAACCGGGCCTAAGAATTTCTTATCTGCTTTTATATTCACTTTTCTATGGCTAATCACGTTTACTTTTACAATTCTTTTTGTTATATTCTATCGCATCTAGTAGTATTTGAAAATCCTCTCTGTAAAGATTGCTGCCATCATCAATTAGTTCTCCTTCAAGCGTTTTTGAATTAACCCCATATTTTGTCTGATTTCCATTTAGGACTTTTATTCTGATAATTGTTGTAAGAGTATCTTTACTATATTTGGAGAAGTTTTTTATGGTTTCGTCAACTTCATAATCATTGTTTAACTTTTTATTATACCCCCAAAAGAAAAAACGATACAAAGTCTCTTCATCATTATCATAGTAGGTCAAGGAGTTAATTCCGCAATGACCAGTATTGAATATTGTATCAATCCCATTTTTAATCCCATTATATATACAATGATAAAGACATTTTGATCCGTCATCCCAATAATCGTAATAAGGTTTCTCTATTCTACCATTCTTCCAGTTAATAACAGATTCTCTATTTCCATTTTCATAATATGATTCTTCTATTCCATCTTTTTTGTCCTTTTTAACAAAGTATTCTAGATGTTTATTTCCATTTTTCCAATAATAAGTTTGCTCTCCATTTTCAACACCATTTTTCCAGTTTGTAATACTATGTATTTTGCCGTTATTAAAACGCTCAATCCATTTCCCATTTTTCTTATCATATATAACCAGCCCGCTGTCTTTCATAACCCCATTGGGGAAAAAAGATGCAAATAAACCATGTAAGATCAAACCTCGAAATGATTCATATTGACTCATTAAAAAGTCATAGTCGTTTCTTTTTGCAATTGCATAGGAATAACATTTTTTGTAATCAGTTTTCTCTGTGGCCCCAGAATCGATAAACATAATTTTTCCATAACTAATTTTAGGCAATGCGCATGCTGTATCAG
>JBAVGL010000172.1:0-8664 GCA_049684795.1 Chitinivibrionales bacterium
AATTTTTTCGGTTCAAACGTCCTTATAAAAGACACGGAAATACACGGGAAAGACATTTTCCATGGCAAAGGGGCTTTCAGAAAAAGGAAACTGGCTGACCGGATCGAATTGTTGGAATATATTAAAAAATATCTGATACATTATCAGATCCCTATCCGGATTGTTTGTATTGACGTTAAAGCCCATAAAGCGAAATACGCTTATCCTGAACCGGAATACCAACTCGGTTTAATGCTTCTTCTTGAACGTATTTGCGATTACCTTGATTCTCAAAAAAGTTTTGGTCTTGTATTTGGCGATTATGAAAAGGATGAAATCTCAAAGTCGATACACGATTTTTCGCAATTTAAAATTCGCGGAAAAACAAATATGTTCGGAGGTCGCCCGCTGGGTCGATTGATCGATACCATCTACTACACGCAATCCCACCATAGCCGTTTTTTACAGATTGCCGATGTTGTTGTTTTTATGGCCGGTCGTTATGAGCACCGTATTACGGAACCGTCAACTTGGCATGATAAAAAGATGTGGGAATTCTGGAAAGAGATGAAAGAGAGCCCAAATTTTAAAATGCAAAAATGGCCTTAAAATAGGAACGACCGGCCTCTTTCGAGGGGCTCGCTTTTGGAACGAGTCATGCCGGTCGCTTATAAACCCATTTTTAATATACCATAAACAACATTTAAATGCAAGGCACGTTCCAATATTGATATTACCCGCAGTGCGGCTTTGTGACCACGCATTCGCGGAACCCCATTCTCGAAAGTTCCTTGAGCCTCAGGCCAATGTTTTGATGGCGGTGCTTGACTTCCCGCCTTGCGCATGCGCGACAACACGCGCGCAATAATCGACGTACTCCAGCGCCGAGAGCTGGCCCTTCGAGTCGTTGACAAGCCAGGAGCAAATCTCGAAGCCGATGGCGTCGGCGTCCGGATCGATATGGTCCACGGTGGGAAGGAGCGAAAAGCTCTTTTCAGGGTTTACGCCGTTTTTTGGTGCGGCCGACGCCCATGTATCGATGCGGTCCCATCGCAGCTTATCTCCTGTAAACGGGTCCGTGCCGTCGCCCGCCCACACCGCGCAGTGGATGGCCTGTTTGTACAACGCCTTCGAACCGTGCTGGGCGCACGGTCGCTTTATTTTGACGTCCCGGTTGTATTCCTGTTTCGCGCGCGTGTTGAGCCATTTATGGTAAACGGCAGGCGCGCAAACGCCGACCAGATAACCGGGAAGCCCATACGCCGGGACCGTCATCGTTTCCCGCGCCCTTAAAGGAGGACAATGCCGGATTATTTTCCCGCACAGGGCCACGAATTCCTCCGGCGACAGAAACGTCTTGGCCGTGTTTGACAACCAGGAACATATTTCAAACCCGAGTTCGTCAGCGCCGGGGTCGACATGGTCGGCCGTGGGCAGCAGGGCGAATTCCTTTTTATAACCGCTGTTTCCTTTAGCCTTTTGCGGGTCCCATTTTCCAATCAAGTCCCATCGAAGGCCGTCGCCTGAATACGGGTCATACAACCCGGTCTTGATCACCGCGTCATGCAGCTTTTGAACGTACACATTGCGCGGGGTGACGCTTGCAAACGGCCTCTTAAGCCGTATGTCCCTTTTTCGGAGCGCCGATGCCTTGACATTAAGCCATTTCCGGTAAACGGCCTGGGTAACTTGATTTTTAAGAATGTCCGGCACGAGGTACGGAAACGGCTTGGGAAGAAAGAAATTTGCGGTCAAAACACCAACCCCTGGACTTCGCCGATCTTGCCACAAAATATAAGGTTGATTCCATTGGCGTCAACTGCCCAGTCGGTTTGCTTTGTTTTGGACCAGACGGAGAATATTTCATGCATGGAATAAAAATATTATTTGGTTTAATGAACAGGATTAATTGGTTAAGCTATAACTTTTGAGTTGTTGTTAATTATATTTATTGCAGGATGTAAGTATGCTGAAAAAAGAAAAAATACTCGATTTCATTAAAGAAAACCGTAAGGCGTTGGGAGAGCACTATTTTGTTGAAAAAATCGCTTTATTCGGGTCCTGTGCGCGAAATGAGGCGACCGAGGATAGCGATATCGACCTTCTGGTTACGCTTAAGGAAAATACGCCGGATATCCATGGAACCAAGCAAGGTCTCCGGGATTTTTTTGGACGGTATTTCAATTGCAATGTTGATATTGCGTCAGAAAAATATCTTAAACCCTACATCCGAAATGAGATACTGCGAGAGGCGGTATATGCCTAAGGATCGCCATGCATTGCTTGGTATAACTGATGCGATCAATGCAATTGAACAATATACGGTTTCATTTGCTTCCGCGGACGATTTCTATGCTGCCCGGATTAATTTTGATGCGGCCATGATGAATTTCATTGTAATTGGAGAGATGGTCGATAGAATTTCTGAGACATTTAAGGCGGCCCATCCCGACATTGATTGGAAACAGATTAAAGGGCTACGAAATATAATTGCCCACGATTATTTCGGCGTTGACGCGGAAGAACTCTGGCAGATTATTAGGAAACAGCTTCCCGCCTTGAAAAAAAACATGGAAAAATTATTGGCCCTCCCGGAAAAAAAATAACCAATTGTCTTTTTGGATTAAGAAACCAGCCCCTGGACCTCGCCGATTTTTTCACAGGTTATCAGGTTGATCCCATAATTGTCGGTCGCCCAGTCGGTTTGCTTGTGCGGTTTGGTGACCACGCATTCGTGGAAGCCCATGCGCGAAAGCTCCTTGAGACGCAGGGTCATGTTGTTGACGGGCCGGATTTCCCCGCCGAGCCCAAGCTCGCCGATGAACGCGAGGTCTTTTCGCAAGGGGCGGTTGCGAAAAGAAGAGATGACCGCGGCGGCTATGCCCAAATCAATGGCCGGCTCCGAAACCGTGAGACCGCCCACGATGTTGAAAAAGATGTCGTGGTCGCCGAGCGAAAGCCCGCCGAACCGCTCCAGGACGGCCAAAAGCAGCGACAGCTTTTTCGGGTTGATGCCCGAGGCAACGCGCTGGGGCAGACCGAAATGCGACTTGTTGACAAGCGACTGGAGTTCCACGACAAGGACCCTGCTTCCTTCCAGAACGGGCACGATCGACGTGCCGATCTGCGGGGAGGCGCGGCTTAAAAGGAAATACTGCGAGGGGTTGTTGATTTCCTTGAGACCCCGGTCGGTCATCTCGAAAATGGCGATTTCGCCGCTGGGGCCGTAGCGGTTCTTGACGGCCCGCACAATGCGGTACTGATAATGCGAATCGCCTTCAAAGTAAAGCACGGTGTCGACCATGTGCTCAAGGACGCGCGGGCCCGCGATGGCCCCTTCCTTGGTGACATGGCCGATGAGAAAGACCACGGTCTTATTCTGCTTTGCATGGCGCAAAAGCAGCGACGTGCATTCGCGTACCTGCGACACGCTGCCGGGAGCGCTTTCAAGCGCCTCGGAAAACATGGTTTGTATCGAATCGATGACCACGATGTCGGGTTTCGCGCGGGAAATGCCCGCGCAGATCGCCTCGATTGACGTTTCGGTCATAAGCGATATTGATGAATCGCCCACGCCCAGGCGGCCGGCGCGCAGGAAAATCTGCTCGCCCGATTCCTCGCCCGAAATGTACAGGGCCGTTTTAGACTTCTCGGCCCACTGGGCGCACAGTTGCAACAGCAGCGTTGATTTACCGATTCCGGGATCGCCGCCAAGGAGGATAAGCGCACCCGGAACGAGCCCGCCGCCCAGCACCCGGTCGACCTCGGGAAACGTGGAGGGCGTGCGGTCGGCCGATTCCGGTTTACATGACGATAAAGGCACGGCCTCGGAAGTGTTTGCGGCGGTCGTCCGTGCGCGTTTGCCGAGTTTGGGCTGTTTGAATTCGGTGATGGTGTCCCACGCGCCGCAGTTTTGGCATTTGCCCTGCCATTTTGCGAAATCCTGGCCGCAGTTGGAGCATACGTAAACGGTCTCGGTTTTCTGGCTGTTCATGCGGATTTGACTTCGACACGGTTCCGGCCGTTTGTCTTGGCCAGGCTGCATGCTTCGCGGGCATTGTGAATGAGCGTCTCGGCGTCGGGTGAGCGGTCGTCGGCCATGGCGACCCCGAAACTCAGGCCGACCGTGATATTTTCGCCTTTTTGGGTGCGGATGACGAAGGCGCCTATGCGTTCTCGTATCCTGTCAACTGTTTTAAAAAGGTTCGCCGGGTCGGTTTTGGTAAGGATAAGGGCGAATTCGTCGCTTTCGAGGTGCGCGGCGAAGTCTGTGCCGCGAACGCTGTTAAAAAGTTTTTTTCCTATTTCCCTGACCACCGTATCGCCGAAGGCGCTTCCCTGGTTTTCCACAAGCTCCCCGAGCCGGTCGATGTCGCACACGGCCAGGGCGCACGGTTCCTGATCGCGGAAAGAATGTTCGATTTCCTCTTCAAGGACGTCCTCGAACCGGGCGTTGTCAAGCAGCTTTACGGCGCTTTCCGAATCGGCCCTGCGCGAAAAGCCGCGCTTGCTGTCGGCGAGCCGTTGTTTGAGTTCGCTGACGTTGACCTGCTGGTCCAATGCCACGCTTTCCACCGAATTCGCCTGCACGGCATAGTGCAGCTTGCGCTGGCCGCGGATGAACTGCTGGATATACGGGTTGCGGGTGGCGCGGATGTCGGCGGGCGTGCCGCTGAAGATGATTTTCCCTTCGTAAATCATGGCGATCTTGTCGGCGATCCGATAGGCGGAGGAAATATCGTGAGTCACCACCAGCGAGGTCATGGTGAGCTTGTCGCGGAGGCTCAAAATAAGCTCATTGATTTTGTCCGTCATGATCGGGTCCAGGGCGGACGTGGGTTCGTCGTAGAGCATGATTTCCGGTTTCATGACGAGCGCGCGCGCAAGGCCGACGCGGCTTTTCATCCCCCCCGAAAGCTCGGAAGGCATTTTGAGCCGGAAACTTTGTTGAAGGCCCACCATTTCCAGCGCTTCTACAACGATCGACTGTATTTTCTCGTCCGAATAATGGGTATGTTCGCGCAGCGGGAACGCGATGTTTTCCCCCACGTTTTTTGAATCGAACAGGGCCGCGCCCTGAAAGAGCATGCCGAGGCGGTTGCGGACCTTGTTGAAATCCGAGGGCTTTTTCGTGGGGGAGGAGATTTCTTCATTATCAAGCACGATCCGGCCGCCGTCGGGGATAATAAGGCCGATGACGTGTTTGAGGACGACGCTCTTGCCCCCGCCGGACTGTCCGATGATGCACATGATCTCGCCCTTGTTGATTTCAAGGTTGATGTCATCAAGCACGAGCTGGTTCCCGAAATGCTTTTTAAGGTGCTCGATGCGCAGCAGCGGCGTTGGCGTTGTCGGGTTTTGATTCATGATAATTTACAACGTTAAAAATGCTATGATAAAATCGGACACCAGTATCAGGACGCAGGACGCCATGACCGCCTTGGTCGTGGAATTTCCGACGCCTTCCGCGCCGCCCCTTGTCTGGAGCCCGAAATAACACCCCGTCAGCGCTATTATCAGGCCGAACACCGACGTTTTGGCCACGCCGATAAGCAGGCTGGACGGATCAAAAAAAAGCCTTAGCCCGGTCAAATATACATAGAGCGTGACCTTGACGGAAAAAATGACCGTAAAAATGGAACTGACAAATGCGATAAGCTCGGCGAATATGACCAGCATGGGGACCATGATCACGCACGCCACGGTTTTAGGGACGAACAAATACCGTACGGAATCGAGGTTCAGGCATGCCATGGCGTCGAGCTGTTCGTTGACTTTCATGGAGCCGATTTCCGCGGCGATGGCGGTGGAAATCCTGCCGGCCACCACCATACTGGTAAACACCGGCCCTATTTCGGTGATGAGCGTTTTGCAGACCGCCACCCCGAGGTATTTCATGGGAACAAACCCGCTGAACTGGTACACCGCCTGCGTGACGGTCGTCGCGCCGGTAAAAATGGCGATGACGGTGACCAGCGGCAGGGACTCGACGCCGATCGCGTACATCTGCTCGATGGACATGACCACATTCTTGAAAAGTAAAGGAACGCGGACAATGATTGTCCATACAAGGGCGAAGAACCGCGATACGTGGCATAAAAAGAGCGCCAGGCCCTCGCCCATGCTGTACAACAGTCCGCCGCACCACATGACAAAACGTAGAGCGACCATCAGAACCCCGCATTTTCCTCTCTGATCATCGCCATGTTTTCAAAACGGGCGAAATCCTTGACGAAGGTGACGTCAATCTTTCCGATAGGCCCGTTCCGCTGTTTCCCGACGATGATTTCCGCTTTCCCTTTTTCTTCTTCAGGTAAGTCTTTATTATACAATTCTTCGCGGAAAACGAACATGACCACGTCGGCGTCCTGCTCGATGGCGCCGGATTCCCGCAAATCGGAGAGCTGCGGACGGTGGTCGCCGCCGCGCTGCTCCACGGCGCGTGAAAGCTGCGAAAGGGCGATGACGGGAACGTCGAGCTCTTTTGAAATGCCTTTGAGCGAGCGGGAAATCTGCGAGATTTCCTGCTGGCGGTTTTCAACCTTGCCCACGCTTCCCATGAGCTGCAGGTAATCGATGATGATGCAGGCGATGTTTTGCTGGGCCTTTAACCTTCTGGCCTTCGCGCGAAGCTCCAAAACAGTGATGCCCGGCGTGTCGTCGATAAACAGCGGGGCCTCCGAAAGCGGTCCGGCGGCGATGGAAAGCTTGGGGTAGTCGCGTTGGGGGAGTTTGCCGCTGCGCAGGGAGTGCATGTTGATGCGCGCTTCCGCGCAGAGCATGCGCTGGGCGAGCTGGGCCTTCGACATTTCCAGGGAAAAAATCGCGGTGGGATATTTCGCCTTCACGGCGGCATGAAGCGCTATGGACAGGGCGAAGGCGGTTTTCCCCATCGACGGGCGCCCCGCGAGGATGATGAAGTCGCTCTTTTGAAAACCCGACGTGAGCTCGTCGAGCCCCGTAAAGCCCGACGGGACCCCCTGCACGCCGCCCTTGGAATATTTCTCGATGTCCTCGAACGTCCTGGGAAGGAGCTGGCTGAGCGACTCAAAGGAGTTTTTAATGCGCGATTCGGCTATGCCGAAAATCCTCGACTCTGCTTTGTCAAGTATTTCCTGGGCCTCGGCCTCGTTCGAGAAACAGTCGGTGGTTATTTCGGCCGAGGTTGAAATCAGCGTGCGCAGGGTCGCCTTTTCGATGAGGATCCTGGCGT
Source organism: Chitinivibrionales bacterium (assembly GCA_049684795.1). GTDB lineage: Bacteria > Fibrobacterota > Chitinivibrionia > Chitinivibrionales > FEN-1185 > JBAVGL01. The sequence continues at coordinate 7,193 of JBAVGL010000172.1, forward strand.
GGTGTTCGATGTTGGCCGAGGTGGCGATGTTATTCACAAGTTCGGCCAGATACGGCTCGGCGCCTACCGTCTCAAGAAGGTCCTTTTTCCGCAGTTCGTCGGCAAGGGTGATGATGTCGAAGGGAATGCTTTTTTCGAACATTTCGCGCAGGCACACGAAAATCTGTTTGTTGGCGGTGGCGTAAAAGCAGTCCTCCGTGAGCTTTTCCATGGCATTGACCGCGGCGTTGGCGTCGATGAGCATCGAACCCAGCACCGTCCGCTCCACGTCGAGGGCCTGCGGCGGGATATGGCCGGTGGTGAATACGGTCTCATTTTGTCGGGGCGTCATAGACACCTGCGTCTCTAAGGATCAGTTGAAGTTTCTGCAGGTCTTCCCATGCGGGCCTGCGATAATCATCGTTGCGCAGCAAAGCGGCCGGATGGTACGTTACGAACACGGGAATACCTTTATACTCATGGGCGCATGAGCGCATTTTGCCGATGCTGTCGGTGGAGTCCAGGAGCGAATGCGCCGCGATCCTGCCTAAAAGCAAGATGACCTTCGGGGCGATGATTTCGATCTGGCGTGAAAGGATGCTAGAACACGCCCGGACCTCGGTTAATTCGGGGTTTCTATTGCGCGGCGGCCTGCATTTGAGGATATTGGCGATGAAAACGTGCTTTTTTCTGTCGATATCGATCGCGGAGAGCATTTTGGTAAGCAAAGCGCCGGCCGCCCCGACAAACGGTTGACCCTGCAAATCCTCCTCTTCGCCGGGGGCCTCGCCGATGACCATGAAAAGCGCTTCCGGGTTGCCCGTCCCGAACACGAAATTTTTCCTGGTTTTTCCCAACCCGCATTGCTGGCAGGTTTTCACCTGATGAAAAAGCTCGGCGAGCATGGCGCGTTTTCCGGTTAAGGGGGCGGTCTGTTTCATAAGTTTTGACGCGGGCAGGGGCAAAACGTTTTGTTTCGGTATCGCGGCCTTCGGGGCCGGCGCCGTTGTGAATGCGGAAGGACTCTTTACAAAAGATAAGCTTTGCGGGGAACCGGAAAATGGTGAAGGTCTGTCCGCGCCGCGATGGGAATTGTCGCCGCCTTCTTTGCCGGACAAAACGGCAGCGGCGTTGAAGGCGTCGGAAAATATGTACGAAGGCATGCCGATTTCCGACTGCTGCCTGAAAAATGCGGCAAAAAGAGAACGGCGTTCATCCATGCGGATTACCCGTATTCGCCGCGATACGTTCTATAATACGGGCGGCAAGGTCTCTTTTGCTTTGGAGGGCATAGCTGTCGGCCGGTTTGTCCGGATATATGATCCGGGCGACCGAGGAATCGCCCCCCAGGGACGTGTCCAGGCGATTGACCACCATCATATCGCAGTTTTTGTTTTTCATTTTTTCGATTGGCCGCGCGTCGTCATCGTCGGTTTCCAGGGAAAAGCCAACCAGAAATTGTTCTTTTTTCTTTTTGCCCAGATGTTCCGCGA
>JBAVGL010000173.1:0-5587 GCA_049684795.1 Chitinivibrionales bacterium
AATGATCGCGAAGTTCGATACCGCGATGGGCAGGTTTATTTACAGCAGACGAATGGGAACGGTGGAGCCCGTGTTCGCAAATATATGTCATACCCTCGGCCTCGACCGAATCACGGTACGGACGAGGAAAAAAGCCGATACCCAGTGGAAGCTCTTTTCCATGGTGCATAATATTTTCAAGATTTACCGATACGGAGTAACCTATGCCCATTGAAAAGCATCTCAGGACAGATCTATCCGCAAGAAAAGGCCTTAAAAGCCTTCAAAATCGATTAAATTCAAGCCCGATTTAATAAATCCAATTTAACCTGCAAAATCTATTTAACACATAAGAATATTTGTTGACAGAGAGCATGGGGAATGAGATATTTCTCAAAAGAGGCTTTTTCTACAGACTCGTTATACCTAAGATTCGAGGCATGACGGACTACAGCGGTTTTTGGGTTTTGGAAAGTTGCATGAGGATGTTTTCCAGGCCGGATGGCGTTCTCGATGCGGATGACGTTTTTTCAAGAGGGAAAATCATAAACAAATTCCTCAATTTAACGCCAACAAGCTATTATTTTAAAATTGGAGGTAATTTTATGACATTAAAGGCAATAAAGTTGGCAACCGAAGCTTTGCACTTGTCGCCCAATGACCGTGCAATTCTCGCAGATTCACTGCTTGTTAGTCTCGATCAACCGGACCCCAAAATAGACGCACTATGGAAGACAGAAGTCGAAAAACGACTTCACGATTACAAGTCAGGTAAAATAAAAGCAGTTCCATTATCTAAAGTGCTTGCGAATTATCGAAAGAAAAAAGCTGCATGATCAATGTTCTCAAAAGCGCTCAACGTGAAATTGAGGATGCTTTTGAATATTATGAATCTCAACTGCCCGGCTTAGGAAATGATTTTTTTGAGGAATTTGAAAAAGCAACACAAAGAATAATCCAATTTCCCGAAGCGTGGCATCCATTCTCACCAAATACCCGCAGATGTCAATTCAACAGATTTCCATACGGAATACTTTACTTTGTTGAAAAGACTAATATAACAATTCTCGCAGTTGCTCATATGCACCGCGACCCCAATTATTGGCAAGGCCGTAGTCGCAAGTTGACAAAATGACAGACGACGGATCAATTAGCGACAGCTTAATAACTGACAGAGTATAACGAGCCAGTTTCACTTGACGGCTTACGCCGCAAATGAACTGGATTGTTCGCCGAGGCGCTTCGCGCCTCGTATGATGGCTTAAAAGCAAATCCTATTTGATTTTTATTTTGAGGACAGACCCGGAAGCGATAAGGGACTCAAGCAATGCATGGTTAACGGTGTTAACGGTATTAAGGGAATCCCAAAATTGATAATAGGTAGCGCCGGAATAGTATGCCGCAATGTAGGTTGAAGTATCGGAAAGATAGAACCCGATATCCTGGCTGCTGCCGACCGGCAGAGACACCGCCGATGAATCATGTACCCTGGAGTTTCGAACGACGACCCGTGTCATGGCGGCGTCGGTGTTGTTTGTTAACCGCAAGAAGAAAAAATCATTTCCGGCGTAAAACGAATTATGATAATTCCCGGCGGACCGGATCGTGTCGCGCCAATCCCAACCTCCTACCGCCACAATCGGTTTCATCAATAAGCTTACCGGATAGGAATCAGGGGAATATGGTATCGTCACGCTGTCCTGCGCTGGCACGGTGTCGTACAGAACGTTGTTTATCCAAACCTGCATGCGTGCGTCGGTACTGTCAAGAAAGGTATAGTTGTAAACGGCTTTTTGCAGAAAATTCGCCGTCACCAGCAGGTTACCGGTCATTACAATTTGCACCGAATCGCGTGTTTTCGAACTGTCCCCGTTCCAATCGGAAAAAGCATATCCCGGAGAGGCAACGGCCCTGAGCGTCACAACGCTTCCCGTGTCATAGGTCCCGCCCGCCGGTGAAAATGTTATGGTCCCCCCCGCCGATGGAACGGCGGTGGCCGTTAACGTGTACGCGGGGATCGAGCTTTGTCCCGTTCCGTCAAGAGAGTAGTCCGTAAGATTCACGGTGATCGTGGTCGTGGACGAGTAATCCCCTCCCGAAGACAGGGTGCTGTAACTAGAAGTATATTGGAATCCCTGAAAGCCTTTTGCCGTTGAAAACGACTCGCTCTCGCTGACGCCGGTGGACGGCTGGTCGCCGCAAATCGTGCCGACTCCGGAAAAGTACTGGCAATTCGACGTGCTGGTTGATTTACTCACGGTATAAAGGCCGTTTTTGCTTGACGATTGAAAAAGAACGGTACTTCCGCTCATAATGAAGAAGCCTGTCCCGGGCCATTGTCCCGTCTGAGGATCAAAAAGAATCACCCAGTTCATGGAATCGCTTGAACCGAGAATTTGGTTTGCCCGCAATGCGAGAAATTTCCAGCGCGTTTCACCTCCATTGAAGTTGGATGTATCCCCCGAATAAACGGCCCGATATCCGGTATCCCCGGAAATGATGGCCGGCTGGGCCAAGGTGATCCGGAATTTGCCCGTCGTTGTGCTGGAGCCCGAACCGCTGATGGAGAAAGTGCCGATTGTTTTTTTCCAATCAAACTCCCAGTAATCATTCGACTGGAATTTGAACGCAAACAGGTCCACCGGCGGCTTGGTGGAAATCAGGGAAACAGCCAGGTTGGCCGTTGCTGTTTGTCCCGCCGAGACCGTGATCTTCACGCTGTCGGGAGCATAACCGCTTTTAGATGCCGTCACCATGTATTGACCTGGGGGAATACTATCTATGATGTAGTAACCTTGCTCATTCGTGCTTACCGTGGACGTTGGAGGTATTGTTGAAACGTTTACGCCGGCGATAAGTGTGTCGCCGGTGGGATTTGTGACCTTACCCTCAATGGTGACGGCCGTCGAGGCCGGAATCGTTGGAGCCGGAATCGGCTTGGGGCAGCCGAAAAAGGACCAAAAACAAATCATAATAGAAATAACGAGCGGCGACTTAAAGAAAAATATTGAATTCTTCAGTCTTTTTAATAAATACTCTCTTCGTTTTTCGGGAGTCATAAAATCAACGCCGCTTGGTAAACAAATGGCGCAAGACACTGCTCATGACTGTGTGCTTTTGCGTTTGTGAAAGCGCCAGATGCAATGGCGGCGACGCGGCCGCTTTAGCGAGGGACGTCTGGGTCTGCTGCGCCGCGAGAATGTTCATGATGGACTGGGTAAGCGTGTCGGCGTTTTCCAGCCACCAGACCTGGTTGGCGACCCGCCGAAGCTTGGTCGTGAAAGCCGAGGAGGTATACGTGTACGTAACGCCCTGGCCCTGCGACACCGAGTCGGCGGCCGAATCGACGGCGGAATAATAGGGCGATTTCCCGCCGATAACACGCGACCTGATTAAATTGTCAAGGTTCGAAAACATATAGTTTGCCGCGTCGGCACTGCTGAAGGCCAGCGCCCATACAAGCGTTCCGTAGGTCTGTCCGTCGCGCATGACATAGGTATAACGGTCGCCGCGCCAGTCAAGCGATCGGTTGACGCGCGCGGAATCGAGCTGGCCGTAAAACAGGGCCAGAAGCAGGCCAAAACCGCCATTATCATCGTCCGTAAAAACAATATTCGGCGACTGCGAAGACAGCAGGCTTTGTACTCCGTAGAACTCGAAATACCAGGGGAAAAAAGCCGTGCCAAGGTTGATTTCGGCACTGGACCGCGGAACGGTTGATATCGAATAGCGGGCATTGACGGCGGCCCATTGCGGTGGCGCCGCGTACAGTGTTGAGAGAAAAGTCTCCCCCAGGTCATAGGGCAACATTCCTTTTACGCTGAGAAAAAACGGCGGATGTATCGTCGTGTCTGTGGCCGTTAAAAAACCATATTTATCTTCCAAACACCATTCTTCCGCAAGGGCATAGGGATTGCTTGGCTGATACGGGTCGTATTCGGAAATAAAATACGTATATTCGACAAACATGGCATCGCCTTCCAAGAGAGACGTCTGGGCGATAGAGGCGTCGCTGTTGTACGTTGAATAGGACGGGGAAATGATGAAATCCATTCCCAGGTTCTGGTCTTGCAGCGCATGGGTCAGCTCGTGGGATAGATAGACATTAAGCTCGGTATCGTTGCTATACGCATCAGTCAATACATACAAGGAATCCGTTCCCGGAACATAATAGGCCGCCGGGAAACCCGAATAAAAATCGGTCAGGATCTGCCCCACGGGCGTGTCCGTTTCGGCCAGGCACCCCATTTGAAGGTATTCCTTCGAGAGCGAAGACTCTTCCACGGATGTTAGCGAACCACTGACGCTTTGGGCGGTATTTTGCGCGTATTGCGCGCGGGTAATGATGCCGGCATGCACGGGCCTGATAAAATTGAGGTCGCGAATTCCCGCCACGACGGCTGAAACGCTTTTTATACGGTTTTGTACATCGGTGAGTTGCGCATTTTGTGAAGAAGCCGACGTGGGGCTCTTGGTACAGCTTGCAAAAAGCGCAAAGCCGAGCGCGGCTGAAAACAGGAATGTCTTTGTGTGATTGTGCATGGGACAGGCTCCTTTGAAATTAAAATAATTGAATTGAATGTCAATTATGAAACTAAACGACGCGGTAGTATTTTATTCTTATTATGCCGCATGATCCATCGTTTTTGTTTCTTACCCCCAGGCAGTGGGACGATCGCATCCGCGAGGCCGACCGCATCGCGTCAGCCTGCGGGCTATGCCCGCGGCGATGCGGGGTCAACCGGCTGAAGGGGGAAAAGGGGTTTTGCAAGGCGCCGGGGGAACTTGTCGTTTCGAGCATATTTCCCCACCACGGCGAAGAGCCGCCAATTTCCGGAAAAAACGGATCGGGAACGGTTTTTTTTTCCTTCTGCACGCTTAAATGCCTTTTCTGCCAGAATTACCAGATATCCCATGAAGCGGAGGGGCAGCCGTATACGCCTTCGCGGCTTGCGCAAAAATTGCTCGACCTTGAGCGGCTCGGCTGCCACAACATCAACCTGGTCACGCCCTCGCATTTTCTGCCGTGGATACTGCGCGCGCTCAAGGAGGCGGCGGGGCTCGGACTTTCCATTCCCATTGTTTACAATAACGGCGGCTATGAATCACCCGAAACGCTCGGCCTGCTCAAAGGCATTATAGACATTTATCTGCCCGACATGAAATACGGCGACTCCTGGGCAGCCCGGAAGTATTCAAACGCCGGGGATTACGTGGAAGTCAACCGGGCCGCGATCATTGAAATGTTCCGCCAGGCGGGGCCTCTGCGAATTGACAAGAATGGAATAGCCTGCCGCGGGCTCTGCATCAGGCACCTGGTTTTGCCGGGCGGCCAGGCGCGTTCCGGGGAGATCGTGACGTTTCTTGTAAAAACCTTCGATCCCCAGGACGTGACCGTCAGCCTTATGGCCCAGTACCGGCCGCTTTACCGGGCGCGTGAATTCCCCGAACTTTCTCGGGTTGTAACGTTTGAAGAATACGATTCAATAAGACGGCTTTTCGAACACGCCGATTTCAACGGATATTTTCAGGAACTGGAGCTGATGGACGGGAGTTTCTGCATTGATTTTAAAAGCAGAAAACATGAGCCGTTGACAGGAAGGCAATA
>JBAVGL010000174.1:0-7372 GCA_049684795.1 Chitinivibrionales bacterium
GCGAAAATGCCCTGGATGGTCACCGAATACGTCGGGAGTTTTCTCGCGCCCAACATGCATTCGTGGGACAGCGAAAGCGACCTGCTCAATTTCACGGACGTAAACATGTCGATTCTCAATGCTATAATCTCAAAAGGCACTATCTGCGCCGCTTTCAACTGGACAAGTTTTGACTACAACACGGAACCGTCGCAGGGCGAATTGGGCAATAAATATTCGGGCAACAGCGATATTTTTAAAAATTACAAGTTCCCGGCGTATTTTCACAGGGCCCAGCGAGACCCGGACAAATACGGCCCGGTGGTATACATAGCGAGTTACTGGAACGCCAGTTCTCCCGCGAACATATGGGTCGCCAGCAACTGCGATTCGGTGGCGTTGTTCATAAACGGCGTTTCGCAGGGGAAAAAGGCCCCTAATCTGTATACGTCGCTTGTGCATCCCGTTTTCCAGATCCCGGTCACGTATCAGGCCGGAAACATCAAGGCCATCGGCTATAGAAAAGGAATTGCCGTTGACTCCATGACACGATACACGCCGGGCAGTCCGATAAGCGTGGTCCTCAAGCCCGACGCCTCTTCGCTTATCGCGGACGGCGGCGACATGACCCGCGTGTACGTCGCGGTCGTCGATCAGTACAATCAACCGGTGCCCCAGGCAAGCAACACGGTGACATTCAGCGTCAGCGGCGCGGGAACGTTTTTCGGGGAAAATCCGCTCGCGTTGGAAAACGGCCAGGGGGCGTTTTTCGTCCAGACCAAACTTCATCAGACGGGCGCGATAACCTGTCAGGCGACGTCGCCGGGATTGACGGCCGGTTCAGCCACGATCCAGGTCCAGGATTTTATTGATCCCGTGGTGACGGGCCCGGGCGTCGGGGTTGTCTGGAACGCCGCGAAACACCTTTCGGCCCAAACGACCTCCGCGATGTTTAAGGCAATCGGCGCGAGGTTCGTGATCGACAAAAAGTATTTGGGAAAAAAGTGCGCCGTGTTCAACCTGTCCGGAAGGCTTATCGCGAGGTTTTCCGCCGCTCCGCGCGTTATTGATCTCCAATCAGCTGCCGTCGGGAAATCAACCGGAGTCTACACTGTCCACGTTTATAATTAAAATTCAAATAATAGTCTGAGCAAAAACATCCTGATTTTAAGGAGGGCGCTAATGAATTTGTGTGCGCGGGTTTCCACGATTTTCATAAGTTTGACTTTGTTAACTCTTCCTTCAGTCAATGCGCAGGAACTTCCCGCGGCGGCTGATTCAAATTCGGTCGACAGCGCCGCGCACGAAAAGCCCCTCTACCGAAAAATCACCCTTCATGGCACCGCTTCCATGGAGGACGGACAGATCGTAAAGGGACAATACGGGACCAGGGGCCAGGGCGTCCAGGAATACGAGCGCCTCTGGCTCTCGACCAATTACCTGAAACTCAGGACGCTTGTGGACGTCAATGACCGTCTTCGGATCAAAGGCCAGATTGCCGGTAAACTCTGGTTTAACACATTTCCGGACAGCCGGATTTTCGACCCCACCGAAATTTTTGTGCAGAACTTTGACGTCTATTTTGACGACGCGGAAGGCATCATTCGTATTTTGGGCGGCTGGCAGAAACCTTTGCTTTCACTTTCAACCGGAACATTCCCGTTTAAGTATAATCCCGATGTGCGTAATCTCGGCGAATACATGTTCCGCGGGGCGGTCTCTCCGGGGTATCTTATAACCGCTTTTGATTCTCCCTATGCCACCCTTTCCGGGTTCAATTTGTCCAGCAGCGTTCCCGTTGGAAAAAGTTTTATTAACCAGAACATTCTCTTGACAACAGAAACACAGGTGTATCCCTTCCATGATTTTACCCTTTCGTATCTGGCGGGGGCCGAGGTTGGAAAGTTTATAAATTGCGGCGCCGGCATTTCTTTCTGGCACCTCATATCGGTCAATGAAAACCTGACCACGCCGAAAACTTCGGCGAACATCATGTACGTCGATTCGTCGAACGGTTCGGGCAAAGACACCGTCTATTACACATCGCGCGGCATAAAGGTCATGGGCCGTGTAAGCCTTGACCCCAAGGTTTTTTTGCCGTTCTCCCGTATTTTTGGAAAAGAGGATTTGAAAATATACGGCGAGGCCCTGGTCATCGGCTTGAAAAATTATAAGGAAGTTTATAATAATATCTGGGACCGTATACCCGTGACGTTCGGTTTTAACGTCCCCGCGTTCAGAATACTTGACGTATTGGCGGTCGAAGGCGAATGGTACGGCAACCCGTACTGGGACGCCGACAAGACTTTATCGCAATACGGCCCCTTGCCCAAGCCGGATGACCCCGCGGGCAGCTATACCCCGACGATCAACGGCTTTACGTATGACAACTGGAAATGGTCGGTCTACGCGAAGAGAACGATTCTTGGCGGCCTCTCCCTTGTCGGCCAGGCGGCCAGGGACCATATGCGCATGAGTGAAAAATACCCGAAAAACTACGACTTCGAAGCGGCATTGGAACAAAACAGCCACTGGTGGTGGGTGCTGAAAATACAGTATGATTTTTAATCGGAACGCTTTATTGCTTTAAAAGCATTTTCTTTACACTAATGGTCAAATTATTGCATGCAAGCGCCACGATGACCTCGCCGCAACGGCATTGCGCTATTTTGTCAAGAGGCAGTATCCGGCCGTCATAGAGCAGGCGCCCGTTTAGCGCATAAACGCTCATGCGGTTCGCCTGAGCGCGCGCCATGCTCAACCCGGCGGGCTTAATCGCCGCGGTGGTCCTCTCCATGAGGATTCTTCCCAAATCAAGCTGCTTTCCGGTCGCCGTATTTTGCCCCAATTTGGTCTGGTAATCCGGGTCGGTGATTATATACGAAACTACTGAAGCCCCGTTTAATTCGCTGATTATGACCTGTTTCGAAAACGTTCCGTCGTTGTTGGTGAGCACGGTATTGCCTGTTGTATCAAATCCGCCCCCGGTGCTCATGATGACGAGCGCCCCGCCGATGCCGTTCCCGGTCGCCGAATCAACGACGGTGCCGCTGACCGTCAAGGTGTTTTTCACGCTGGTGTCAATCTTCGAGATCGTAATAGTACCAAGATTAACCGTTGTAGAAGTAGGAAAAAACCCGGAGGCGCTGTATTTGATCAGATACCCCTCTTTAAGCACCCCATAACCGAGGATGAAGGATAGCGTGTTGACGGTCATTTGATATTGAAATTTGCCGTCGGTCCCGGAAAACGCGGTGTCCAATTTCAGGGCCCCTAAATTGCTGAGATCGATATTGAGCGTCGAAGTGTCAAAGAGTAAAATCATTGCTTGCGGAACCGGCGATCCGGTGGTGGAATCCACGACAGTTCCGGTCACCGTTATGGATTTCGTCTGCGCGGCGGAAATAAAAAAAAGTCCCGCTGAAAGGATGCATACCATTGTTAGGGAAAGATTTTTCTTCATATAGTGCTCCTTGGAAAATGATTTCTCCAGTAATATAATCAAAAATCCATAAAAATTTATTATATATTAATTATACCATGAATAGTGCCAATTTACGATACATTAAAGTCTTGAGCGCAGCTTTTAGCGCAATTTCCGCGCTCTACTCCGCCCAACCGGACACGTTACATGGCAAAGGGACCGCCGACAGCGTCGTAAATCTTGACAAAATGGTCGTTACGGCCTCGCGCACAAACCGCCTCATGTCGGAAACGCCGGCCAGCGTCAGCGTCATATCGAAGGACGAGATCGCGGCGTCGCCGGCAAAAACAATCGAAGACCTGCTGCTTACGCAAACGGGCGTGCAGGTAAAGAGAGCGGTCAGTATCGGGGAAGGCATTCCTTCCGACATTATTTTTCGCGGGGTCCCGGGCGCGCTGGCCGCGACGCGGACGCTTATTCTGGTCGACGGCATCCCGACCAATGCTTCGGGGACGCCGTTCTTGATTGTCAATGAAATTCCGCTTGAAGCCATCGACCGGATAGAAATCGTGCGGGGGCCGTATTCCGGGCTTTACGGCGCAAACGCGTTCGGGGGCGTAGTGAACATACTTACCAAGGAAGGATACGGAAGAGCGCATGGAAGCGTCAGCGCCGAAACCTCATACCCTTATTCTGTTTTCGACCAATACTATTCCGAAGGCCATTCTTTTGCCAAGTCGCTCGATACTTCGGGGACCTTGGCGTATTGGAACGGAAACGCTACGGTAAGCGGCGGCACGGACAAATACGGGCTGCTGGTAAGCGGCGGATACAGGGCCATTGGAAATTATCTGATGCAGGATTCCGCGCTTGTCAGGAATGGAACGGAAGTATATAACAAAAGCAGCGTAAACAGCACATATAAAGAGGCCCGCTTAATTGCGAAAGCCACGCTTTATTGCTCCGAAAATACCGAGGTCTCTTTGCATGCGCGATACTTTAACGGCGATCTGGGTTTTGGGAAAACGAAAAATATACAGCCAGATTCAATGGATGTCGAAACCAAGGGGCAGAAAATCCTTATCGGTCCTCAGATTAAAATTTCTTTTTCAAAGGACATCGTTTTTCATGCGGGGGCCTTTTACCGGCACGTTGACGGTGAATTTTGGGATGAAGATCAAGACTCTTCCAAAACCTGGGTCAGAAGCTACCGGAAATTCGCGATGGATGATTGGCAGGCGGAATCCAGGGCTGTTTTTTCCTTAGGAAGTTTCAATTCGGTCCTGGCAGGGATTGAACTTCTGAGAAATGGCGCTGATTTCGGTTCGGCCTCAAACCCCGCCAATGGGGAAATTTTGCCGGAATCCTATGCGACAAAGAAGGCGATTTTTAATTCCGCCGGCTATGTTCAGGATGAAATCAAACTGTTCGACCGGCTGAATATCGTGCCCGTCGCGCGAGTGGATTATCAGACCGAGTTCGGGGCCGCGTTTTCCCCGAAGCTTGGCGTTTCTTATAAAATCTTTGACCAATTGCGGTTCAGGTCGTCTGCGGGACGAGCTTTCCGGGCGCCATCGCTTGCCGAATTAGCCCTTGACATTAAAGTTAACCCTACCTTGCACCTCATACCGAACCCAAACCTTAGGCCCGAATTTATTTGGGGCTATGACGCGGGATTCGATATCACGCCGATTCAATCATTGGTACTGAAAATAGGCCCTTATTACAATTCGATGCAGAATTTAATCGGTGAAGCAGTTGACCTTGACATCGGCAGCGTAACGTACAGGAATATCAGCGCCGCATGGTCCGAGGGCATTGAAGGTGAAATCGATTGGAACCCGCTGCTATGGCTTATGCTATCGGCCCACGGCACGGTCCAAAATTCAAATGATGAATTCTATCATACTTCGCTCGATTATGTGCCGAAATATACTTTCGGCAGCTCCGCAAACGTGTCCCGAAAAATTAAAGCCATAAAAGTCGAAGGCTATCTGGGAGTTAATTATGTCGGTTCCAGGAGTTTCTTGGATTTCCCGCACGCGGATGTGCTGATTATGCCCAATGGTCAGTCACTGCTTCGACCGCTTTCAATACCGTTGGGCTCATATACTACGACAGATTTGTCCTGCAAAATCTCCTTAAAGAAGTATTGGTTCACCATCGCTGCACAGAATATTTTTGATGCGACCTATGAAGAGAGCGAAGGCGCATTGGCCCCGGGAAGATCAGTAAGTATTAAGATCGGCTATAATTTTTGACCTTTAAGTTTTCGAGCGACAGAAAAATGTCGTTCAAAAACCAAAAGGGAGTAAGCCCGCTACTCCTGCGACATCTTCGCGAGAACCACTTTTATCACTTGTAAAACACTAAGGGGAGCGTTGGACAGGTCGAGGCCAAGCAGCGGCGCCAATGGCACGAAATCCGTCAGCGCGATCTGCCATTCGATATAACCATCGTCAGGGTTGCGCGCGATATTGATGAAAACTGGAATTATCTGGCCCCTGACCAATCGCGGGACAAGAACATTCAGCGTTGTATCGATGATTCTGCACGTGTCAAGCAGCAGCAATACCGAGTCTTTGGGAGCATTGAGTCTCCAAGCGCCGTTAAGGACCAGCGTTGTATCGAGTATAACGGGCGTTGCCGCCCGCGTCGTGTCGCGGGTAATGAGATAAAAGGTTGAATCGCCGCTCGAAAAATGCGCGAAAATTTTTTCGCCGTTGAAATGGATCAATTGTATCGCCCCCATCGCTCCTTGCCAGGTCCCGACTACAGTAGTATCAAGCGCCAGAGGGCCGCTGTTCTTGGAATTGGTCCCCTTATTACTGCAGGAAAAAAACATAAACGCCAATATTCCCGTCATGCAGGACACAATGAAAGTCTTTTTCATACATGCCTCTTTTCGTGCTATAAAAAATGGCCGCATCAGGGTTTATCTGAATCAATTATATAATATAGCCCCAATTTGGTCAAAGAGTGGCATTTAATAGCGTCACTTGGCGGACAAGCCGGTGACAGGCTTTTTATTCTCCACCATTTTTACAGCGGCCTTTATCGCCGCGATGAGGCTTTTTTCCGACGCGATCCCCTTTCCCGCGATGTCAAAGGCCGTGCCGTGTCCCACCGACGTGCGTATGATCGGCAGGCCCAGCGTGATATTGACCCCGCCTTCAAAATTTCGTGTTTTAAGCGCCACGAACCCGTGGTCATGGAGCATTGAAACAACGCCGTCAAACTCGCCTTTGAATGCGCGCATGAAAACCGTGTCGGGCGGATACGGGCCGGACGCATCGATGCCTTCACGTTTCGCCTGCGAAACGGCCGGGGCTATGTGCAGAATTTCTTCATCGCCGAAGAGGCCGTTTTCGCCCGCATGCGGGTTAAGGCCCGAAATTGCGATGCGGGGAGACTGTATTCCAAGGTTTCGCAGCGCGGCGTAAAGCAGCCGTGTATGCGTCAACACGGCTTCCTTAGTAATCATCGTCAAGGCGTTTTTCAGGCTTACGTGGGTCGTAACATGAACGACATGGACGTTTTCGCTTGCGAACATCATGGAGAAATTTGTCGTCCCCGTCTTGTCGGCCAGTATTTCCGTATGTCCGGGATAATTTATTCCGGCCATTTTCAGGGCCTCTTTGCTTATCGGGTTGGTAACGATTGCGTCGATATCGCCTTTAAGCGCAAGCTCGATGCCTTTGACGACATACGCATACGATGCCCGGCCGCACATGGCCTGCGCCTTTCCGACTGAAAAACCTTCGACCGAAACCTGTTTCATGTCAAGCACATTCGCGAAGCCGGGTTTGATTTCGTCAATATCGGAAATCGAATGAATTTGAATAGGCAGAGACAGAAGTTCCTTTGCTTGCTCAAGCAAATCCGCATCTCCTATGATAAAGATGTCGCACCTGGAAGGCGCCTCTTTCGACGCAAGGGCCTTGAGGGCTATTTCCGGGCCGATTCCCG
>JBAVGL010000175.1:0-2675 GCA_049684795.1 Chitinivibrionales bacterium
GGTTTATTGACCGGCACCAGCAAAACAACCACCCCTGTTTATACCATTAACGGCGTGCGATGTCCTGTTGCCAACAAGCTGCCAAATGGTCTTTATATCATCCAAGCACAGGGAAACACCAGTGCAAAAGTTGTTAATGTTATTCGGTGATTTGGAGAAAATTGAAAGCTGAAGAAAAATATTTTTTTGATCTGCATGTGGTCGAAGGGGTTCCTTTAATGCGTGTGTCTTTACTTCGTGGTAAAGGCACATCGAGACTTCAACTCAGCAAAGAGGGGAGGGGTTTATTCTATGTCAGGAAGTAATTTTATTCGTTCGCAAGGCTCCAAGGCAAGCGGTTTCTCAAGGTTTGTCTTGATCGGATTGATCGGTTTGGCCTTTTTTTCAATGGGCTTCGGCGCCAAACCGGCGATGCACGGCCAACTTCAAACTAAGGTCGTAAATGGTAATGGCTATATTTGCGATCAGAACGGAAATCCCGTGCAGATGCGTGGAATGTCGATGTACCCATGGACTTCAGCTGGTGGATATGATTTTTACACCGCCGGTTGCATCGCTTGGCTTTATTCGAACTGGCGTGTCCACATCATTCGATTGCCGGAGCTGACGAACGGTTCTCCCCCGATGAGTTACATTACGACCGTTATTCAGGCCTGCATTGATAGCGGAATGTACGTCATTGTCGATTGGCATGATTGTACCGCCAATGCCAGTGCCGCCAACGCGTCGGCATTCTTCAAAACCATTGCCACTTCGTATCATACTTATCCCAATATTCTGTATGAACCGTGGAACGAACCGAGCGCGAGTGGCGGTCCCTCGTGGTCCGGCGTCATCAAACCTTATATGGAAACGGTGATAGCCGCTATACGCGCTATTGACCCCAACAATATCGTCATCTGCGGCAACCCGCAATGGGATCAGTTACCTCAGAACGCCGCCGCGGACCCAATTACCGATTACAAAAATATCGCATATTCGATGCACTTTTACTCGGGGAGTCACTCCGAATCCGGTTTTGGTCCCGGTATTTCTACCGCGATGAGCAAGGGGTGCGCGGTCTTTATTACCGAATACGGCGCTTGCAACACAGGCACTGTTGCCGCCCAACCGCAATGTACACAATGGTATACTTTCCTTGATGCGAATCATATCGGTTCCACAAACTGGGGTGTTGAGTGGCAGGACGCATGTCTCGGCACAGTGACTTCGGGCTCCAGCTATACCGGTGGTTGGTCCGCTTCCAATCTTACCAATAATGGTTCATTCGTGAAAGCATATATAACAGCGGGTACCGATACCCCAATCGGCACCGAGGTCTTGCCTAACGTGTCAAAATTTCAGCACGCCACCGTGGCAGCGTCGAACGGCTTGTTGACCGGCACCAGCAAAATATCCACCCCCGTTTACACTATTAACGGCGTGCGATGTCCTGTTGGCAACAAGCTGCCGAACGGTCTTTATATCGTCCAAGCACCGGGGAACACCAGTGCCAAAGTTATTGATGTTGTTCGGTGATATAGGGAAAACTGAAGGCCGAAGGATAAGATTTATCTGATTTGACCCGCCCAAGGGCAGTCTGGCCGCCTGCCTAACGAAGCAATCGCAGGCAGGCGTACATAATTCGCCTACAGAACCTAACCTGCCTGAGGGCAGATAAGTCTCTGTACGCAGGAATTATATACGCTGGACGCGCATATAATTCAGCTACAGAGACTATCGCACTTTTCTTCTTCATTGACGGAGAGAGAAAGGTCGTCAGGGCCTTCCCCTTCGGTGCTTAACAAAGGCTCTTCCTTCATTACCAGCCGCTATAAAAACAAAAAGCCCAGGATAAACCCAGGCCTTTTCGTTTTTATTGGTAGCGGGGTCAGGATTTGAACCTGAGACCTTTGGGTTATGAGCCCAACGAGCTACCGGACTGCTCCACCCCGCGGTAATTTCATCATTTTTATGCATCTAATATAATTCCCCTCCCTTAACATATCAAGAGCTTTATCGGGGCAATAGAGTATTATCTTGAGTTCTGCGCCTTCAATTATGCGGCCCACCAGGGTGGACAGGAGCCATTATCGGAAAAAAGCGTAGTTGGATTGAAATTTCCAGAGGGGAGTGCCCTTGGCAAAGTGAGACATAATGCGGGAGCGTGCGCATGCGTTGCAAAAAACACCGTGAGAGGATACTTTGTCAAGCACATCCTGAATAGTATCAAATGAATATACGCCATGGACCGGAACCAGCCCTGGGATGATTTTATTGTGATGACGATAGCAGGTCCCTCTTTGGTAGCCGATCTCCATCGCTTTTTCCCAGATACGTTTGTTCCATGAACCGTACGGGAAAGAAAGACTGGTGACAGGTTTTCCGGTTATGTCTTCGAGCATATGTTTTGAATCGGCGAGTTCACGGACAATATCGGTTTCGCTCAGAAACGTCAGGTTGGCATGCGTCAAAGTGTGGCTTCCAATTTCATGACCATGGTCCGAGATTTCACGAATCTGCGATTGGTTCATGTGCGGCTGTGCAGGCAATATATCCCAGAGCGACATCTTTCCGATATATCCCGCAATGGGGAAAACCGTTGCTTTCATGTCGTTGTCTTCAAAAACAGGAAATGCGCGGGAATAAAAACTTTCAAAGCCATCATCAAAGGTTATTGCAAGGTTGGGTAGATC
>JBAVGL010000176.1:0-1712 GCA_049684795.1 Chitinivibrionales bacterium
CGCCGACATAGAAAGGTTTGATGGATTCTCCAGACGTTGCGCAAGGCGGTTATAATGGAGAAAAAATCAAACTTTAAAAAGATGCCATCCTCGGGCAAACCCCGGTTGAAAAACGGTCTTTCGGACCGCATAAACCCTTTAAGCCCGGTTAAGACCGGAGAAGTTGACGCTCTTGTTATATCGAATCGCAAAGATGTTGAGCAGCAATTACGGAATTCATTTGAGGAAGCGAAGAAAAGAGTCGTTAAGCGCACCGCCAAGTTGCAGGAAACTAATAATGCGCTACGGGAAAGCGAGGAACGATACAGGACAATCGCATCCAACACTCCCGACCATATTCTCATACAGAACCGCGATTTGCAGTACCAATTGGTCGTAAATCCGCAATTGGGGCTGACGGAAAAAGACATGATCGGAAAGACCGACCATGATATATTGACAAAAGATGACGCTGACGCCATCGCAAAAATCAAGAAGCGAGTCATCGAAACCGATACGCCCGTTCATCTGGAATTGCCGATAGCGGACCTTGAAGGAAACAGGCAGTTTTTTAACGGTTCCTATATACCGAAACACGACGCGCAGGGACGCGTCGACGGTTTGGTCGGTTATTTTAGAAATGTTACCGCGCAAAAGCTGGCTGACGAGGCGCTCAAAGAAAGCGAAAAGCGCTACCGGGACCTGTTCAATTCGCTGATCGAAGGTTATTGCATCATCGAAATGGTATTTGATGCTGGCGGCAAGCCCGTGGATTACCGTTTCCTGGAAGTCAATGAAGCGTTCGAATCGCAAATCGGGTTGCGTGACGCCCAGGGAAAACTGATGCGCGACCTGGCCCCCGACCATGAACAACATTGGTTCGACATATACGGCAGGATCGCGTTGACGGGCAAAGCGGAGCATTTTGTAAATGAAGCAAAGGCGCTGAACAGATGGTTCGACGTGCAGGCTTTCCGGCTGGGCGGGCAAGAAAGCAAGAAAGTGGTCATTTGTTTCAGCGACATCACCCAGCGGAAAAATGCCGAAGACGCGCTGCGCGAAAGCGAAGAGCGCTACCGGCTTCTCGTCAAGCTTGCGCCCGCGGGAATTTACGAGGTCGATTTCAGTACAGGCAAGTTCACGGAAGTCAACGACGTCATGTGCGGCTTCCTCGGCTACCCACGTGAAGAACTTCTCACCATGACCGCCTTCGATATTCTTGACGATGAAGGAAAGGCCCATTTTAGTTCCCGGATCCGCGAGGCGCAATCAGGTAAACGGCTTGATGAGACAGTTGAGTATAGAGTTCGGAAAAAGGACGGCGGTTTTATTTGGGGGCTTTTGAATTCCAGATTTAAATTGAAAGACGGCAATATCACTGGGGCGTCCGTGATAGCGTACGATATCACCGAGCGGAAAAAGGCCGAAGAGGAAATCCAGCGGCACGCCGAGGAACTTCGCAAGAGCAACGAGGAGCTGGAGCGATTCAACCGCGCCATGGTCGATCGGGAGCTGCGGATGGTGGAACTGAAAAAACAGGTAAACGAACTCTGCGTCAAACTGGGGGAGCCGCCGCGGTTCGCGGCGGATTTCAACGATGAACAATAATCCATGAAAAATAAAAAAAACGCCGCAAAGCTCCTGTCCCTGATCATCATCGTGGCCGGAATCGCGGTCATGGCCGGATGGATATTCAATGTTCCCCTGCTGAAAAGCCTTTCTCCGGCCTGGGT
>JBAVGL010000177.1:0-18754 GCA_049684795.1 Chitinivibrionales bacterium
TTCCAATACGGCCCAACCTCCGGTTATCCTCCCCTGTTGGCGTCGCTCAAGGAATACCTGCAATCAAAGGGCCTGCCCGTCGACGAAAGTCAGAACCTGCTCATTACGACGGGCGCTCAACAGGCAATTAATCTGGTAACCAAAGTGTTGATTGACCCCGGAGACCGGATCATTACCGAATATCCCAGTTTTATCGGCGCGCTCGCGGCATTTAAATCCTACGGGGCCATCCTCAAGGGAATTGCCCTCGACGACGACGGCATCAATATTGATGACCTCAAAAAGGCTATCATGGACAAATGGCTCAAGCCTAAAATGCTTTATATCAGCCCATATTTCCATAATCCCGCGGGAATAATCTACAGCAAAGAACGGAAACTGGCCCTGCTTGATGCGCTCATCGGCAATACCATTTGTCTGCTTGAAGACGATCCTTACTGCGAACTTTACTTTGACGACAAAGACCGGGAACTTACGCTTCCGATCAAGGCGATTGCCGGGGAAAAATTCCCAATATGCTACGTGGGTTCATTTGCAAAAATATTCGGTCCGGGCATGCGGCTTGGCTGGCTCCTCGGTCCCAGGGAAATTGTCGATAAGTGCGAAATGGCAAAGCAATCGATGGACGCGTGCTCGGCGACATTCACGCAGGTTTTGGCCAATGAGTTCCTTTCAAAAAACAAACTCCCCGGTTACGTATCTTTGCTGCGTAAATCTTGCGCCAGGCGGGCCCAGACCATGCTTAAGGCCCTTGAAGAAAGCATGCCGAGCGGCATTTCGTGGACCCGGCCCAAAGGGGGCTTTTACATTTGGGTAAGTCTGCCGGAAACGATGGATTCCTCGGATGTTTTCGCCGCTTCCATCAAAAAAGGCGCGGCGTTTGTCATCGGGAACGCATTTGACCCGGAAGAAAAGAAAAACAATTGTTTCCGTTTGGCTTTTTCACACACTCCCGAAGATAAAATCGAAACAGGCATTAAAATCATTGCCGAAGCAATCAAGGATTTGCTTAAGTAATTATATTTTAATAAAGGCAATGACATCATCGTAATATTTCAGTATAATTGTGTCATGGAAAGTCCTCAGATGATCGCAAGAAATATACTGCTTATAATTCTAGTGGCGCTTATTGGTGCTTTTGCTCAAGACAAAAATTCCTTCAATTCAAGTGACAGCGGCGGGCAAAAGGGCGGCCTCATTGATTTGTCGAAAGTTTCCGTGCACCATAGTTTGAACTTCGGCATGGGGACATCTTTCGGCTCGCCCTTGCAATCGCAAAGCGTTTATAATACAATGCTCACCTATCAATTCAGCCAGCCCGTCACGCTGAACCTTAACTTCGGCCTTCCTATTTATTCAACTTTTTCATCCGCCCAAAATCTTACTGAGAAGAACATCTCTTCTGCCGATTATTTTAAAAGCATGCCGATAAACGTTTCGCTTTCCTGGAAACCATCGAACAATCTTTTCTTCCAGATAAATGTCGTCCGGAATCCCCAATATGATTTATTCTCGGGACCTTACTCGCCCTTCTATTATCAGCCAAACCCGCTGCACGCAGACCAATCTTCAAGCTCCGCTAAGTAGTTTCCTCCGAACATATTTCCATTTATTATTTTGTCTTAATGGTACCTCCAAATGAACGTCGCCGATATCCACGGGTAAGTCTCAATCATGTGACCGTTGAAATTTATTCCGCCACGGGCCAGCCTGATAATCCTGAATTCTGTTTTATCATCAATGTCAGTGAAAACGGGATGCTTTTCAAAACAGACAACAAGGACACTGGCTATGGACCGAACAAATTGGTCCGGATGACTTTTGTGATCCCGGATAATAATGTCATTATTAGGACCGATGCCATTATTATTCACGTTAGAGAGACCGACCTCGCAGCTTACGTTGGCGCTCAATTTAAGAACCTTGGGCTTGCGGAACAAAAAATTCTTAATGAATTCGTTCAAAATTCACTGGACGATTGATTCCGGAAAATTAATTTTGCGGATTATCGGGGCGCTTTGCAGCACTTTTTTTTATTGTTTTTAAAATATTATTTAAACAAAAGAAGCATATTCAGCGACAATATAGTTGATCACCATTGACAAGGGCCCGCGATGGAAAACAATCAGGTTTCTGTTCTTATACAGAAATGCATTGAAAATAATCGAATGGCCCAGCATGAGATTTTTCATTTATACAAGCAAAAAGTCTATGATTTGTCGCATAGATCCCTTGGCGGGAGTTTTGACATTGATGATGTTGTTCAACAAATATTTATTGCACTCTTTAACAGCTTGCGGCATTTCAAAGGAATGTCATCCTTCGATACGTGGGTATATCGCATCACCGTTAAAGTTTGCACGACACAACTGAGAAAGAAGTACCGAAAACGTCAACCTCAAATACTGTTTGATTCGACAAGGATTGAAAATGAACACGAGGATATTAAAAACAACCCTTCTAAATTGCTTGAAGAAAAAGAGTTCAAAAGAATAATATATCAAGCGCTTAGTAGGCTATCTGCCGAAAAAAGAATGATTGTTGTTATGCATGAAATGGAAAACAAGACTTTGGAAGAAATCTCTCAAATCCTGAAAAAACCTCTTGGAACTGTTAAATCCAGGCTGTTTCATGGAAGAAGGGCGCTTGAGAAATATTTGCGGGGATGCGGAACTTTATGAAAAACGATGCTTTAAAACAGCAGGGACAGTCGGCCTCTATTCAGCGCCTTAGTACGTTGCTCAAAGAGGTAAAGCCGCCCCTTAAAAACGAGAATGAGTGGGCTGTTCTCGAAAGCAATCTTTTTGCAACACTGCAAAAGCCCCGGACTTTTCATGAACAATATCAGGCGTCTTTTTTCCATAATTTTTTCAATCCCGTGATAATTGCTCCAGCGGCGGCAATTCTTTTTATAGTCGTCGCGGTTCTTTTTTATCGATTTAATAATTCACAACCGGATCCATTCGCACGCGTGGTCAGCATCCGAGGAATAGTTCTCGCAATCGCCGCGGGGGAAAATAAAGTTGACACGCTTACCGGCATTGGCAGTTTTGCGAGAATCCCTGATTTCGGCAAAAAATTCGCTTTCAGGACATTGGAAAACAGCTCGCTCATTATGCAGCTTGATCATGGGTCCGTGTTTGAACTGTTCCAGAATTCCATTGTTTCCATCAAGGAGATTAATCGAAGGCATTTATTTTTTGATCTTGATAAAGGAAGCATGCTTGTAAAAGTAAGCAAGCGATTAAAAAACCAAAAGTTTATTATTACCACCCCCGGCGCGTCATGTTCCGTGGCAGGCACCATTTTTAAGGTTGACGTACGCAATGAAGTCAATGCCACCAGCGCGCAAACCGTTCTTACGGTCTATGAGGGAAAGGTCAAATTCACGACCGGCGGGCAGCTAATGTATGTCGCATCGGGCCAGACGTGCCGGGCCGATAAAAATGGCTTCGGGACCATTAACGCCATTTCGGAGCTGGAAACGCCTATCAAAAACATTTCGGCCCTTGAATTATTAGTAAGCCATGAGAATCCCTCAGGAGTAAAATACGGGCTTATCGACGTAACCACCCAGCCTGAACAGGCGCTTGTCATCATTGACGATTCCCTTACGGGGAAAGCCCCGCTTCTGGCCAGAAAAACCATCGGCCGCCATTCCGTTGTAATGAGCGCACATGGATATGAGACGCTGGAAAAAACCGTTGAAATCGGCAAAGATTCAATCAGTCGTATTTCGACGCGCTTGGAGAAAAATGCCGCTTTCGGGAAAATCACTTTACATCCTACAAAACAGCCCTCATGTCCTTTTCCAGCAGTATTGCAACCCGAATCAACGCTTGTCGCGGTCCCGGAATATGTTGAGGCAATGGTTCAATTAACAATCGGCGAATACCAGAAAGCCGTAGGCATTCTGGATTCCCTTAAAAACAATCAGCCCATAGACATGAAAAGCAGAATGAGCATCATGAAGAAAATCAACGGCTGCTACGCGAAACTGGGGGACTTTAAAAATGCATTGGAGAGGCTTGAAGAAAAATATGAGAAATCATCCTCAAATACGGACAAGGAAAACCTGCTCTGGGAAATGGCGAACATAAAGGCAAACTGCATGGGCGATTACCAGGGCGCTGAAATGGCTCTGGTTGAACTGCTGGTCATTGCCCCGGCGGGGATACGGGCGCACGATGCCTACGGCAAGCTCGCGGAAGTACAATACATGCTTAACAAATCCGAGAGCGCCGCGGCAACCTACAGAGAGCATATCAAAAAGTTTCCTGATGATCCGGACATTGACAAATCCTTGTTCAGCCTTGCCAATATCCTCGACAATGACACGCATAATTACAAGGAAGCTCTTGTTTTATATACTAAACTTATAAAGACCTATCCCCGCGCCGGTTATATTGAGGCTTCCCTGTTTGCACGCGCCGAATGCCTCATTAAACTGGGCAAGATCGTCGAAGCCCAAAATGATTTAAAAAAATGCCTTGAAAAAGCTCCTGAAGGAATGTGGAGCCCAGTGTGCGTGCAACTGATGAAAGAACTCAGATAAGCCGCGTTTCAGCGGCCGCATGACCTCCGTTGAATCTTATCAAATTACAGTAAATTCGCCGCAAGCTCCGAAAGAAGAGACCTTTCGCCTTTTGAAAAAGTGATGTGCGCCGAAACATCCTGGTCTTTGAACCTTTCCACTACGTAGGTGAGGCCGTTGCTTGAAGAATCGATATACGGGTTGTCGATTTGATAGGGGTCGCCGGTGAGTATAATCTTGGTGCCGTCCCCAACGCGGGTGATAACGGTCTTTATTTCATGCGGAGTGAGGTTTTGCGCCTCATCGACGATCAGATACTGGTTATGGATCGACCGGCCCCTGATATAGGTAAGGGGCTCAACGATAAGTATCCCGCTGTCAAGCAGCTCCTTAAAGCCCCGTATATGCCGCCTGGCCTTTGCCTCGCTGCGCATCAGCAGATCGACGTTATCGGCTATCGGATACATCCAGGGCGCGAGCTTTTCCTCCACCGTGCCGGGCAAAAAGCCGATGTCCTTTCCCATGGGGAGCGTGGGCCTGGAAACAAGCACGTGGTTGTAAACGTTTTCATCAACGGTTTTGTAAAGGCTGGCGGCAACCGCCAGAAGAGTTTTTCCCGTGCCGGCGATGCCGACAAGGGTAACAAGCTGTATTGAATCGTTGAGCAGCGCGTCCATTGAAAAAATCTGTTCGCGGTTTCTGGGTTTGATGCGCCACATCCCATCCCGGTCCTCACGGGCAAGCTTGACGATTTTATTGTCCTTCCGGACATACCTGCCCAGAGCGGAGCGTGATTCGTCGGAAGAATCCACGAGCGACACATATTGATTGGCAAAAAGATTTTCCTTCCCTTCGTAAAGAACCCACCCCTGTTCATGAAAAGCGGAAACGGCGGAGGATTTTACTTTTATGTCGCTATATCCGGTATACAGTTCTTCGATATCGATCGTATCCGACTTATAGTCCTCGACAACCAGCCCGAGAGCGTCGGCCTTGATCCTGAGGTTGATGTCTTTACTGACAAAAACAGTCGGAACGTTCCCTGATTTTTCCTTAACGTCCAGGGTGATCGCAAGGATCAGGTTGTCGCGGGCGTTTCCCTGAAGTTCGCGCGGCATGCGTTTAAGGATCGAGTCGGTATCAAGCTTGACAATAAGCGTACCTCCGCTTTCAAGCTTGACGCCAGCGGAAAGAGAGCCTTTTTTCCTTAGTTCGTCAAGATAGCGGGAAGTCTGGCGGGCGTTCCTGCCGGTTTCGTTTAAATCTTTTTTGAAACGGTCTATGTCTTCAATAACCGTAATGGGAATATAAATGTTGTTTTCTTCAAATTTAAAGAGCGCCTGGGCATCGTACAGTAAAACGGTGGTGTCGAGTATGTAGTTTTTCATGAAAGATGAAGTGTAGTTTTCATCACCCTCCCGATGTCCCTCTCCCGTTGACGGGAGAGGGACATCGGGTGAGGGCGTTCTCTAATCCATATAAAACTGTTTTAGGTTATCAACGACATCGGCCCTGCTTTTCAGGTCCAGGTACCAGTCCAGATAAATCTTTTCCGCCGCCTGTGACTCCATTTTCTGGCGCAGCGCCGCTATTTCGGGGCTGTTGGCGGGTATCGCGTCGAGGCGCTTGTGCCAGAGCGGCTTCACGATGAATATCGCCCCCGAAGCGGTTATGAGGCCCGACACTTTCCCTTCGGGCAGCGCGAAGGCGGCCGCCGCCACGGTGTTATTATAGCCCACCTGAGGAATAAATTGCATGCGCGAAACCGTGTCGGTCGTGCCGCACGTAATCAACGGGTCCTTCGCTGATAAAGACGCAATAGCGCTTTTGTCAACATTTTTCTTAAGAACGTCCTCAAAATACCTATGGGCTTTCTTGAGCCGGACGGAATCGGACAAGGTCTGAACGATCCTGTCCCTGACTATATCGAGCGGCATAAGGCCTTTTTTAAGTTTCTGCTTGATTTGAACAATATAAAATCCGTCTTCATTTTCAAATATATCGGAAACGTCATCCACTTCATGATTGAACGCAAATGAAGCGACGCCCGAAACATACCCTATTTTAGGAATGACCTCCCCCCTTTTGAAGAACCCTGTTGAATCAACGGCTATGCCATTGGATTTCTTCATCACGGACTTTATTCCTTCGCTCGATATCAACCTGTGCAGCGAATCGGCCTGGGCATTAAGGCGGTCCATTGTTTCCCCCGAAGGGGCGACCTTTCGAAGGATTTGAAGGGCCTTTGCCTGTTCCTTGCCGTCTTTTGTTGAACGGTTTTCAACGAAAATGAGGTGAAAACCCGACTGGGTCCTGATCGGCATCGAAACCGTATTAAGGGGAATTGAAAAGACCGCTGAGTCAAACTGGGGCCCCATGGCGCCTTTGGTGATCCATCCCAGATCGCCGCCATGCGCGGCAGTAGCATCATCGTCGGATTCAAGCTTGGCTTCTTCCTGAAACAGGGAGTCGTTATTATTGGTCTTTTTCCTGATTTCCAGGACATCATTGTAGGTGATTTTTTCGTCATTAGCAGTTGAAATTTTAGGCACTTTTACAAAATAAAGGTCGGCCTGTTCGTCGGAGTTAAAACTATCGGCATGTTCCTTATAGTATCCCGCAATAGCGGCCCCGGGAACATCGGATGAGTCGACGCTAAAGCTTGAAACGTTGATTTTAGCATATTCGAACTTGACTTTTTCATTTTCAACCCGGTATTCACGCTCTACCTCGACCTGTGATGGAAAGCTCTGAAATGAAAGCAAAATCCGCAAGGTCTGCATGGGAATTGAAAAATCCCTGGTATATTGTTCAAGCATCTGCATCCCCTCATTTTCATAAACCTGAGGGGTGTTGAGGAACTTGATGAATTTTGAGGTGTCAAACATACTGTCGGTCTGAAATTGAGGCGCTGAATACACCTCGCGCGGAGGGTTTTTCTTAATAAATTCATATATCTGGTCGGATGAGGAGCTTATTTTCATCTTTGCAAAAAGGTCTTTAAGTAGGAGCCTGTTGACTTCCGTTTCCCAAACCTGCCGGGGGACCATTCTGGACTGGGAAGGTGACATTTCGGCCCCGCCCGATTGTTCACGCTGTTTTTCCCGTTCCTGTTCGACCATTTTTTCAAAATAATTAATGGCTATTTCTTTGCCATTTACCCTACCGATAATGTTCTTCGTCCTCGACCGGCTGGTCAGGTCCATTCCCCAGGCAAAAACAATCGTCGCGACAAATGCAACAATAACGATCCACATTATGATCGCTGCATTATTCCTCATTTGCTGAATCATGGCATCGGCTCCTATTTCTATTCCTAATCAATCATTTTCCTTTGGGTTTTAATAATTTATCATACAACGCTTTATTGGCAAACAAGGCAAGCGCCGCCTTGAACTGGACATCATCCTTGAGTTTTAAACGGTACATATAATCGCTGTCCTGGCCCAGCTCCCTTGACAATAAGGCATCTTTGACATACTTTTTTATTTCGGGCGCGTTTTCGGAGAATTCGCGCTTGCTGTCCTGCGTAAGCAAATTATCAAGCTGCACCGAAGCTTTTTTAATGGACTCTAAATCTTCCTTTGTCCATTTTGGTTTGGTTAGTTCACCGGCCGCGGCCTCTTTGTCGGATTTTTTGCCTGAGGTATCTTTTGCGGTGTCAACGACAATACCCGATCGCGCCTTGAAATCTTCAAACATCATCTGCGCCTGGTTCTGAAACTTGAAGTGGGTTGAATCCAGGTAGTGCTGAAAATCTGCGAAGATTTCATTACTGAGAACAAATGAAGAATCAATTTTAACATGTTTCGCTTTTAATTTATTATATTCTGCATTCGCAAACGAAAAAAAAGCGTCTTTGATAAATAACGACCTCACCAGAAAATCCGGCATCGGTTGCTTGATAACGGTATCGGGGACTATACCGCCCCCGCCGAAAACGGTTCTCCCTTTGTTTGTTTTATAAATCGTGGTGTCCTTTTTGGCGGCGGTATCCTTTGCAGCTCCCGCGGCGCTCTGTTTGCTTTTTTCCCCCTCATCCGCATCAGCGTCCTCGTTATCATCCGTTTTTGCGCCTTTGCCGCGAATCGCATTTTCCGGTTTATTGATGCAGCGTCCGGACGGGGTATAATAAAAGGCGGTGGTCAGCTTCAGGTGGTGGTCTTCATCAATCGGCAGGATACTCTGCACCGACCCCTTCCCAAAGGTCGTGTCGCCTACAATGAGGCCCTTGTCCCAGTCCTGGATGGCGCCTGACACGATTTCCGAGGCCGATGCCGAGGCATAATTCACCAACACGATCATCGGAATGTCCTGGGGCAGAATTGGATTTTCCGTGACATAGTATTCATGGTTCTGGTTCTGCATTCTTCCTCTTGTGTAAACAACAAGCGATTTTTGCGGCAGGAACTTTTCCGCCACTTCAATTGCCTGGGGCAACAGACCGCCCGGATTAAAGCGGAGGTCAAGGACAATGCCTTTTATTTTCCGTTTTAATAGTTCTCGCACGGCCTTTCCCACTTCCTTGCCCGCGTCTTCGGAAAAAGTTTTAAGCGTGATATAGCCGATACTGTCGTTAAATACTCCGTAGTACGGCACGGCCTTGATATGGATGATTTCACGGGTTATCTTGTAATCAAGGTCTTTTTCGCCCCTGCGGCGCACGTTAATCGTAACATCGGTACCTGGTTCGCCGCGCAATTTACCCACTGCTTCATCAATGGTGATGCCCGCCGTCGATTTGCCGTTTATTTTAAGAATCTGATCGCCGGACTGTATGCCCGCGCGTTCAGCCGGGGTGCCCGGAATGGGCGTCATGACCGTCAGCACTTTATCGCGGATTGAAATCTGAATTCCCAGCCCCCCGAATTTTCCTTCGGTCTGGATCATCAATTCGTCAAATTGTTTCTTTTCGAAATATGCCGAATGCGGATCAAGAATTTGAAACATCCCGTCGATTGCGCGGTCCATAAGCAGTTTGGAATCCATGCTCTCAACATAATTCTGGTGGATTTTAAGCGCAACGTGTTCAAAACGCATGATATCCGTATAGAAAGAGTCTCCGTCCGCCTTGGAGACATCCACCGCCAAACCCGCGATGGTCACGAAAAGAATAATCAATCCAAATAGCGGGATGCCTTTAACAAACGTTTTTTTTGAACCATTATCCGAAAATATCGTCATGTGTGCTCCAATTCAGCGAATAACCCTAAGGAAGATAAAAAGAATTTTATAAAATAAATCATTAGACCGTCTCACATTGCATATTTTTAAAATAGGACCTTTAAAAAAATTATCCGCGCAAACAAGATAGATGCTTTCTAGTAAAGGTTTTTATCCGCCTATTAGCGGGTTTGACTGTATAATTCCAAAATCCTTCTACAGACAATGCCTGACAATTCCTCTGCAGGACTCTGTCCAGGCAAAACCATGGTTCGATATGAATAGCGCTTTGCCAACGCCAAATACCCCAGTTTAACCTTTTCATAAAATTCCCCGCCGTTTCCTTCCAAACGGTCAACTGCTTTTCCCGTTTTCCGGAGCCGCTCGGAGGCGGCCCTCACGGATATGTCAAAAACAAAAGTAAACGAAGGCTCAAGCGTTGCGGTTGCAAACGAGTTTATCTTTTCCAGCATTTCCAGAGGCAGGCCGCGGCCATACCCCTGATAGGCAAATGTCGCCTCCGCGAAGCGGTCGCAGAGAACCACCGCGCCACCGTCCATTGCGGGGATTATTTTTTCCCGCACATGCTGCGCGCGAGCGGCCATATAGAGAAGAAGTTCACACGCATCGCACATTTCGGCATTTTGGGTGGAAAGGAGAATATCGCGGATTTCTTCACCGATCGCGGTGCCTCCCGGCTCACGGGTAATCGTACACGGTACGCCTTTTTTGACCAAAAGTTCCTTAGCAAGGGCCAGCTGCGTGCTTTTTCCGCATCCGTCAATTCCCTCGAAGGTTATTAAAAGGCCTCGTCCCCGGAGGCCAAGGACTCGGCTCATACGTTTCCGTGGCATTTCTTAAACTTTTTGCCGCTCCCGCACCAGCATGGATCGTTTCTTCCGATCTGCCGCTCAACGCGGACGGGCATCGGCTTTCCTCCGCCCGGCGGTTGCGCGCGGTTGCCGACCGGCTGCGGACGGGGTTGTGGCCGCGGGGCCGATTCACCGGAGGAAAAAATATCGAATTCCCCGTGCATGGTCTTGGACCGTTCCAACCCCATGCGGTCTTCTTCCTGCACCGCTTCCACGCGGAAAATAAGCGAAGTGACCTCACGGGAGATGGTGTCGCGCAGCTCTTCAAAGGCTTTCAGGGCCTCCCGTTGATATTCATACAAAGGGTTTTTCTGACCGTATGCCCGGTATTGCACGCCCTCTTTGAGGTGGTCCATTTCGTAAAGATGGTCTTTCCAGAGATTATCGATCACCATGAGAAAAACGCCGCGTTCAAGCTGCCTCATGATCTGGCTGCCGACCCGCGCTTCTTTTTCTTCATAGCGGGTTTTTATTTCTTTCCAGACATCATCAAACAGGATGTCCTGCGTTTTGCTGTTCAGTTCCCCATCAGCGATGCGATAAACCACGCCGAACAGGGTCTGAACGTCGCCATATAAACCCTTAAGCTCCCAATTCTCGGGGAACGTGCCTTTTTCAGTGTATTTGTAAATGATCGTTTCAAGCGTCGCGGCGGACTGATCGAGTATTTCCTCTTTGATGTCCTCACCCTTGAGAATGCGCTGACGCAGCCCGTAAATCTCGTTCCTTTGCAGGTTCATCACATCGTCGTATTCCTTGAGATGTTTGCGTATCTCGAAGTTACGGGCCTCGACACGCTTCTGGGCGTTTCCGATGGCCCGGCTGACAAAGGGATGGGAAATGACTTCGCCTTCCTGCGCGCCCAACCTGTCCATGACCGAGGCGATCCGTTCGGAGCCGAATATGCGCATGAGATCATCGTCCAGGGACAGAAAGAACTTCGACGATCCGGAATCACCCTGTCGTCCGGAACGGCCCCGGAGCTGATTGTCAATGCGCCGGGCCTCGTGCCGTTCGGTGCCCACGATGTGCAACCCTCCCAATTCCACGACCTTGGCATGTTCTTCCGCAAGCTGTTTAAACAGCTTGGCGAACTTTTTGCGTTTTTCCTCCATGGTAAGGTCGTCGGGATCTATTCCTTCCTTGACTAATTCATTGTTCGACATTATCTCGAAATTACCGCCCAGAACAATGTCCGTCCCGCGGCCGGCCATATTGGTGGCAATGGTGACCGCCTTCAAGCGTCCGGCCTGGGCGATGATTGTGGCCTCTTTTGCGTGTTGTTTAGCGTTGAGCACTTCATGCGTTATCCCGGTGCGGACAAGCAATTTGCTCAAAAGCTCCGATTTTTCAATGGACGTCGTTCCCACGAGCGCCGGCTGGCCTTTTTCGCAACATTCGGTGATTTCCCCGACCACGGCGTCGTATTTTTCCCGCTGGGTGCGGTAAATTTCGTCCTCATAGTCCTTCCGCACCATCGGACGGTTGGTTGGTACTGTCACAACGTCAAGTTTGTAGATCTCGTGGAATTCCGCGGATTCGGTAACGGCGGTCCCCGTCATTCCCGCTATCTTTTTGTACATTTTGAAAAAGTTCTGGAACGTAACCGTGGCCAGGGTCTGGTTTTCGCCCGCCACCTTCACCCCTTCTTTGGCTTCCAAAGCCTGATGCAGTCCTTCGCTGTAACGCCTGCCTTGAAGGATGCGTCCGGTGAATTCGTCGACGATGAGTATCTGGCCGTCCTGCACCACGTAATCAACGTCCCTCTCGAACATTGCGTAGGCTCTCAGCAGTTGGCTGACGCTGTGGATCCGCTCCGAACGGTCGGCATAGATCCGGTGCGCCTCTTCCCTTTTGGCTGGCTTGTCTTCAGTTAAAATTGAAGCATCGGCATCGATTTTCGACAACATCTCCGACAGGTCCGGCACGATAAAGAATTCCGTATTGGCCCCTCCGACGAGCGCCCGGCCTTTTTCGGTGGTTTCGGCGCTGTGCCCGGATTCATCGATAACATAGAAAAGCTCTTCCTCAATTTCATACAGTTTTTTCTCGCGAAGATAGTCGGTCTCCACGGTCTTCATGAATTTTGAGGTGCCTTCTTCTTTAAGCAACTTGAGCAACGTCTTGTTTTTCGGCGCGCCTTTCTTGACAATAAGGAGCTTGAGGCCCAGTTCATATTCCTTGCCTTCCTTACCGATGAGCTTTACGGCCTCGTCCGCCACTTTCTGAACATACAGTTCCTGAGCGTGCACCAGTTTTTCGACCCGGGGCTTGAGTTCTTCGTATTCCTTGTTCGATTTTGTGACCGGGCCGGATATGATGAGGGGCGTGCGGGCCTCATCGATGAGAATATTGTCAACTTCGTCGATAACGGCATAGTTCAGCTCCCGCTGGACGAGCTGGGACGGCGAGGACGCCATGTTGTCGCGCAGGTAATCGAAGCCGAATTCATTGTTCGTGCCATAGGTGATGTCGCATTCATAGGCCTCGCGGCGCTCCGGGGTCCCCGGATCGCTTTTATCAAGGCACCCCACGGTCAGTCCCAGAAAGCTGTAGATTTTCCCCATCCATTCGCTGTCGCGCTTGGCAAGATAATCGTTGACCGTAATGACATGCACGCCTTTCCCAGTCAGCGCGTTCAAGTAGGCTGACATGGCCGCAACCTGCGTTTTCCCCTCTCCGGTGCGCATTTCGGATATTTTCCCCTGGTGCAAGACAATCGCGCCCATCACCTGGACGTCAAAATGCGCCATGAAAGGTATTTCCCCGGTCTTATAGGCCTTTCTGCGGTTGGGAAAAACCAGCTGGGTGCCTTCCAGTTTTCTCTTTTCACCGAGCACCCTGAAGGTTGCCTCCCTGAAAACGGCGAAGGCCTCGGGCAGGACATCATCAAGCGCCGACCCCTTCGAAAGGCGGCCTTTAAACTCCAGCGTTTTATTTTTCAATTCCTCGTCCGAAAGCCCGCTTACGGCGTCCCTGAAACCGTTGACCTTTTCCAGAACAGGCAGCAATTTCTTGACGTCACGTTCCTGTTTTGACAATTTTGACACGAGACGTTTAAAAACATTATACAGAGTTTCAAAAGAAGACATTCTCACTTTACCTTATCTATGCGAAAATCCCGGAATTCAACGTCCATTATCATGTTTTTCTCCAGCAATGCGTTCATCGCCGTTTTTGTTTCGGACCGAAGCGAGTCAATGATTAATTCGTCAAGGGTCTTGGCCGCAAGCACTTTTTGTACCATGACTTTAAGGTTTTCCCTTTTCAATAATACCTCGCGTTTGAACGAATCGTCGGCCATAAACAATTCCAGCGAAAGGACCACCTTGAATGCCCCGCGGTCTCGCAAAGCGCATTTAATGTCCGGAAGAAGCACCGACGATGCGGGGGCTCTGCTTTGAATTTCGGGCAGTTGCTTTACATTTTGCTTATTGGCATCGTCGTCGTGCGCCATTTTCATGTCCGGAGCGGCCTGCGTTTTCTCGGGACGCGAAGCGGGCTCGCTTTTCCGCTCGTCCTTCAGATCTTCCTTTGGCGCATCGGATATGGAAATGACCGCTTCTTGTTTTGCGGCTTCGGACTTTGAAAGCAGCATTTCGCGGTTATTTCGGATAAAAACCGCCGCTCCCGCGACGGCCACGACCAGGAAAAGAACAACATACCATCGGGTCCTTTTTTTCCTTGTTTCCAGCCACGTTTTTTCAGGCATCAGTCAAGCTTTCCATGCCCTTTGGGCGAGGTTATTTACCTGTATCAATAATGCTGCAGGCAATCGGGACGCCGCGGGAAAATTTATCGACGCACTCATTAAGTTCTTTTTGCTGCTGGCTCGACACATTGCCGAATTGCATCCCCAGCCTGAAGCCTTCCTGGCGGTCCTGGCAATATACTACCCTCGCCCTGAGAACAAGGTTATTGATTTTGACTGATACAAAAGAGTCCTTCACCAAACGTTTGGTATGATAGCAACACACACCGGTCGTGCTCAGATCAAAAAAAGACCTGTCCCCGGCTTCGTCAAAGTTAAGGTTCTCAATCCGGTCGCTCACCCTGTCTTGCATACGAATCTCCCCTTTTTATTGGGAATGAACTTTTCTATTTACACTTTCAGCTATTTTGGCCATTAATTCCAACCTGCCTGTCGGCAGGTAAGTCCTTCTAAGCTTTCGTCCGGCAATAAATTGCCGTCCAAAAGCTAAGAAGGACTAAGACGGCTGGCCCTCGAAAACGAATGGAAACGTGACCTCAACCGGCCCCCCGTTTTCAACCGGAGGGAATGTCCAGCGCTTGATATATCGGACGATATTTTCATCAAATTCGGAATTGTTCATCGTCGAGCTGACGATGGAAACACTAGCGACTTCTCCCGATGGCAGAATGATAAACTTGATTTTCAGCTCTCCGTGAAGGGTCGGATCACGCTTAAGCCAGTTTTCAAAGACATGCTTCAACCGTTTGCCTTCCAGATCGGTCACCCGCTGGATTGATTCCTGGGTACGGCTGGCCAGCGACGCAGGTTCACCGGTTATCTGCGGCGGAGCGGACGTGATATTGACGCTGCCGCCCGAGGAAATCCTGCTGGCGGTTACCCTGCCCACGGACTCGCGCGCGATGTCGACACCCGAAGTCACCTGCCCCCGCCTGGCCTTGACGTCGGCGGCATCGACGTTTCTGGCCGCAAAAGTCCCTTTTGATATTTTCAGGTTGCTCAAGTTGCCCACGCCTTCCGACGCGGCGCCCAAAAGATCGCTGACCGAAGCGCCCGGAGAAGCCCCGCCGCTGCCTCCCCCGGTCCCGACCGCCGTGATCGCCGCAAAAATCCCCGATGATTGCACCTGTTGCGCCACTCTTTGCCGGACAACCTCCCGTTCAACCCTGGTCTCGGCCTTGCGTTCCTGCTTGGCGGTATACGATTCCTTTTCGCGGTCCACCTTTACTTCTTCTTTTTTCTCCGGCGCCGCCTCTTCCTTTACCCGGCCGCTCGTTTTTACCTCTTTTACCTTTTCAACTTCCTTGGGCTTTGGTTTGGGCTGGTTAAGCACGATGCTCGCGTATCGTTCCTGGATTTTAAGGATCTGCTTGTCGCTGACGGTGTCGGGAAGTTTACGCAAGGAAACAAGGAAAACGAACCCTCCGATGACGGCGAGGGAGCACAGGAACAGCGACGTGAACCGCGGCTCCAGATGACTGAACAATTTGCTGCGCAGTTCCTTCGGAAAGGTGACCGATACCGCGGCAACATTATGCTGAACGAAAAATATCCCTGTTTTAGGTCCCGCCATTGCCTATTTCCTGTAAACGACCAGGTTCATGTTGGGATAGCCCGACTGTCCGCACGTATACATGACCCGTGTCAATATGTTATACGGAATTTCCACATCGCCCTGGATGGAGATTTTCCCGGAAAATTCCGATTTGAACATTTCCGCCGATTTCCTCGCCTCTTCGGAGTATTTATTGAGGACTTTATACAGCGGCTCGATCATGAAGTCCTTCTGCGTCAAAAGAGCCTGATATGCCTCGGGACCAATAACGATCGCGTCCTCGACCATTATATTTTTTTGCGATATCTTCACGCTTAATGCTTCTTTTGCCAGTTTTTCAACCGATGATTTCGGCAACCGGAGCCCCTGCGCGGGCGTCACCAACTGCCCCTGCGCCGAAAAATTCTGGAGGAGGAAAACCACCATAAGCGTAAACATGTCGATCATGGATGTTATATTGAGTTTTACGATGGAGCTTCCGCGCTTACGGTATTTCTTTCGGACTGATTGACGGGCAGGCATTATTGTATTATCCCTCCCGCAATGGCGACATTGGGGAACATGGTGACGTTCCCGTCCGGCGTCTTGGCGCCTCGCGCGGCATCCATGACCGAAACCACGGTCTCATATTTTATTTTGTCCTCGGCGACGATTTTTATGCTTTCATGGTCCGAAAAAACCTTCGTTCCGCTGAAATCTTTCGAAACATACACTTTATAGAGTTGATACAGAGAGGCCTGCGCGGGAACATCGGGAAAAGAAGTTCTGATGATTTCCAGCAGGGCTTTTTTCTTGATTTCCGCGAGCTTTGCATTGAGCGCTTCAAAATTGTAAGCCCCGTTTTCAAAAGGTATATCGGCCTGTTTTTCGCCCGCGGCCTGGCTTTTGTCCTCCGCCTTGAAGTAATTGAACACATTAAACCCTTTCGACGTGATCACGACCCCCAACTCGAGTTTCGCGCCTTCCGCTGCGTTTGATCCTCCCCCGCCGCCGCCAGTTTGCGCGGCCTCGGGGAGTTTCAGCTCGATAGTGCCGACCTTCACGAACTCCGACGACGTCAGAAGGACGGGAATGAGGATAACCATGAGGTTGAGCATGGGGGTCACGTCGGCATCGGCGACCTCGCCCTCATCGCCTCCTCCCCTGTTAAGCGCGATGAGTTTTCTCTGGTTCAGGTCCGGAGGAACCAGCAGGTTCAATATTGCAACGGCATACCGGTCTATTTCCTGGAGCGCGGCGTCGACCCGCGCGCGTATGAACGCATACAGCATGACCGTCAGCACGCTTAAGGAAAGCCCCACCAGCGTCGAGTTCATCGCGGTGGAAATCCCCGCCGCCAGCATGGATGATTTTTCTATGGCGGCGATTTCCGGTTTGCTTACCGCGTTAAAGGACATGATAAGGCCATACACCGTGCCGAGCAATCCTAACAGCGTGAACACATTGCCGAACATGACCAGCAAATTCAGCCTTTTTTCAATGGCCGCCGCCATGTGCGTTGATTCTTCGGCCATTGTGCTGGCGATCAAATTCGGCTCTTCCTTCGACTTTGCTATTCCGGCGGCAAGGACCCGCGGCAAAGCTCGCTTTCCCCCCGCGGCGCATATGCCGAAGGCCTCATCGATCTTTTTAAGGTCAATGAGCTGTTTTATCTTTTCAAACAGGCCATGCGCGTTATAATCGGTCCGCCGGTTAATATTGAGCCAGCGCTCCAGCGCTATGGAAAAAGCCACGACCCCGAACCCGGCCAAAAGCCACATGAAAATAAACGCATCATGCGACGGCAAAAACGCTTTCCCTAATTCGGTTAAGATTCCCATAGGTTGCTTCGAAACGTTCTAAGCGCGGTTAAATGGTCACTTCTTTTATCAGTTTATTATCCGTAAATATCTTTATATTATTGTGAGTAACGTGTATCCCCACGCCCTCTTTGAGCTGTGAAACGGAAATATGGTATTTGTGGGTTTTATACGACTTTTCAACCAACGCATTGACGATCCGTAATGAATACTCATCGATTTCATCGATGATTTTCTGCGTTTTTGCCTTGATGAGCGCATAAATCATTATGGCGGTAATTGCAACGGACAGTCCGGAAAACGTTGAGTTCATTGCGGTGGCGATCCCCGCGGCGAGCAGCTCGGATTTCTGCGCAGCGTCGATACCGGGCCTTCCGACGGCGGCAAAGGACATGATAAGACCGTACACCGTCCCTAAAAGTCCCAGGAGGGTCGCGACGTTGCCGATCACCGCAAGGTATCCCGTCCGTTTCTCAAGGTCGGGAATGATCTTCAGCATGGCTTCATCGATCGAATTGCGTATGCGTTCGGCCCCGGAATTCACCTGGTCGAGCCCAGCCTTGACTACCTGGGCAAGCGCCATTTTTTTCGCCTTCGCGCACAGCGTCACCGCCGCCGGTACATCGTCGTTCTGAATGTTGCTCAGGATGTTCTTGATGAACAATTCCGCCTTATAGCCCGATCGGCCCGACAGGTAAAATAACCTTTCAATAATTATCGACAGGCTGAACACCGCCACGATAAGAATCGACCACATGAACAGGAATGCGTCAGATGAAGGATTAAACGCGTGAATAAGTTTCGTTACGAATTCCATAACCTCTCCTCCGTTCTAAACCTTTTTGTTGCAATTACCAGAGCATTTTGATTTTTCATGAGCATACGCGGCTTATTTATAAAATGAAACTAAAAATAATAAAATTCAATGCATTAATACATATAATAACGGCGGATTAAAGAAAATCACGGGACAATGTTTGATATTTTTGTTCCTTCAAACTGGAATGCATTCTGATTGGGAAGGTTTTCTATGGCGAACTGATCAACGAATTCCGCGATGTTTTCGGTTTTGCCATAGCTCTGCATCACCATTGGAGGAAAACTGGGCCGTTGATCGGC
>JBAVGL010000178.1:0-5592 GCA_049684795.1 Chitinivibrionales bacterium
CTTCTTGTATTTGCGTTGTTCTTTATTTTGTCGGGTGAATTTGCGACTGGGTTACTTGTCGGCCTCCTGTTCGCCATCCACCCAATGAGGGTCGAATCCGTGGCCTGGATCGCGGAGAGGAAGGATGTCCTCTCGGCTCTTTTTTACTTTCTATCATTGCTCCTGTATGTTCAATACCTGAAAGGGAATAGCCGTAAGTCATACTGGCTTTGTGCGTTTGCATTCCTGCTGTCGCTACTTTCAAAGCCAATGGCGGTCAGCCTGCCTTTTGTAATGCTCCTCGTCTATTATTTGAAAAAAGGAATACCGGATAAAAATGCGCTAATTAAGACGGTTCCGTTTTTTATCCTCGCGGCAATTTTCGGCGTGGTAACGCTTATTACTCAAAACGTTTCCGGGCCTGCTCAGGATTATTACCCGGGTTCGTTGCTACAGAAAGTATGCGTGCCATTTTATGGAATCGTTTTTTACTTGGTTAAAACAATCGTGCCAGTCCATCTCTCTTCCTTTTATCCTTTCCCTAATAAACTTGAAGGCGCAATGGCATTCAGGTTGCTAGTATCGCCATTTTTGGTTATCGGCATTATCGCCACTGTCTATCATTTCCGAAACCGTTTCAAAGAAATTGTTTTCGGTTCATTGTTTTTTCTTGTTACTATTCTACCGGTGCTTCAGATACTGCCAATTGGAAGCACTATTGTTGCCGAACGATATACCTATATTCCCATGCTTGGTATTTACTTTATAATTGCAAAAGGATGTATGTTTTTATTAGGGGAAAAGAAGGCTAAAAACAATGTATTGAAAGCTCTTCTGATATCTGGCGTCTCCATCATCTTGCTTATTTTTGCCGGTATAACCTATGAGCGCTGCGGTGTCTGGAAAGATAGTTTTTCACTCTGGAATGATGTCCTTGCAAAAAACCCGATCGATGCCGGCTATTATTTTCGAGGGGCTGCGTATAGTGCGAGGAGCAATTATGACCGCGCAATCGATGATTTCAATGAAGCAATTATGCTTAATCCCAAGTACAGCCTTGCGTATATCGGTCGGGGTGGCGCTTATTTTTCAAAAGGTGAAAATGATCGGGCGATAGAGGATTATTCCATGGCTGTACAACTGATGCCTGCAAATGAAATCGCCTATGGTTGCCGAGGTGCTGCCTATAGTAAGAAAGGCGACTTTGAACGTGCAATTGCTGACTATTCCGAGGCGATCAGGATCGATCCTAAGAGCGCTTTTGCGAGTTACTGCAATCGAGGAATGGCCTATTGCAATAAAGGTGATGTGTTTAAGGGAATAGACGACTTCTCCGCCGCGATTTCGCTCAATCCAAGCTTCAATGCTGTGTACTACTACCGTGGGGTCGCCTATAATGCAATTGGCGAGCACGTGCGCGCGCAGGAGGATATAGCGAAAGCATGCAGTATGGGTTTTGAAGCTGCCTGCAGGCAGGCGGCTCAATAAAACATAGGTTCCTGTAAAGTTATCGCTGGCAAATCATACCGATTCGATAACTCCAATAAATATAATGTGTTCCTACAACAGGCTCTGGATATCCCAAGTTTGGCGTGAAACCTCTACATCATTTTCCTGAATAAACCTGCCTCAACCTATACTCTTCTTAATGATGATATGGGCAGCGATTTTTAAAATAATTACTAAACAATTATAATTAATATCTCCTTGTTTATCAATATGTTAAACATTTTTCAAATAAGGACATTAAAAGAAAAACTAAACAAAAAGTTGACAGGCATATTTTTTTTATATATGTTATAAAGAGTGTTGGTACAGTTTGGTTTATTCCTATTGACAAATAGATGAGGCGGTTTAATTGAGAATTAATCGATTAAATCGTTGAAAAAAAATTTAAAATTGAGGAATAATATTACATGAGTCCCCAAAAAATTGTTTTCTTTGTTTTTCTTACAGGTTTGGTTTTTTGTTTTTCCCTTGCAACCGCTCAAACGACTGAATCCTATGTTTGGCAAAGCGTTGCAATCCGGGGTGGGGGATTTGTTCCGGGCCTTGTGTTCAGTCCGGTGGCCAAGGGAATGCTCTACGCCCGGACAGATATGGGAACGGCCTATCGATGGGATGATACGCACGGAAGTTGGATTCCCCTGATGGATTGGCTCTCAAAGGCGCAAATTCAGTATATCGGCGTAGAGGCCATTGCTCCAGATCCGGTTGATTCGAATACCGTGTATATGGCAGTGGGGACATACGTCGGCTCAAACGGCGCTATTATAAAGTCAACCGATCGCGGCGCAACTTGGACTTTTGAAACCATCGCCGCTCCCATGGGAGGCAATGCCGACGGGCGCTCCGCAGGCGAGCGACTCATGATCGATCCGAACAATACGAAAATTCTTTACTTTGGGTCACGGACGACCGGGCTTTGGAAAAGCGTTGATGCCGGAGTGACATGGAAAACCGTAGTCAGTTTCACGGCCATGGGAAGAAAGAATTACGGGTTAGGTTTTGTTGTTTTCGATAAAACAAGCGGGACACCCGGAAAGGGGTCTTCTACTATTTATGTTGGAGTGATTGACACGCTCCCTGGAAGTAATCTCTATCGTTCAACGGATTCTGGAGCAACATGGGCGGTCGTGCCATCAAACGGCGGCCCCGACGCCCAGATGCCGATCCACGCGGTGTTCGGGCCGAACCACGTCATGTGGCTTGCTTATAACAATGATCCACCACCCAGCAAATCATCGATTGGCGCTGTCTGGAAATATGCACCCGCAACCGGAACATGGACAAACGTTAATCCCGCCGGGCACAAGGCGGGTATTGGCGGAGTAAGCGTGTCGGCAACGGACTCGAATTACGCAATTTGCACGACAATCGATGCCTGGCCTGATGAAATCTATCGCACCACCAATGGGGGCACGAGCTGGACGGCCATTGGCATTGATGCCCAGCACAATATGAACGGGGCCTTTTATTTATGCTTCGGCCCTCCCACCTGTACAAGTCCCAGTTCCAACGGATGGGATGGTGATATTCAAATCGATCCCTTCAATGAGGCGCGGGTTTTCCACACGACCGGTCAGGGCGTCTGGAACTGCTTAAATGCCGATAATGCCACCGAAAGCCAGATCGTCTGGAACTTTACCGATAATAATTTTGAAGAAACCGTGGGCATGAGTTTGGTCAGCTCGGTAAAAAAATCCCTCTTTGCCTGTCTGGGCGATGTGGGGATACAGCGGTTTCCCACCGACAGTCTCGATACGCCTTCGGTACATGGCATGGTCACTAACCCGACATTCAGCGGTAATGGCTTTAGCGTTGATTTTGCAGGCCTCAATCCCAATATCGTTATTGATTGCGGAGCGGGCGGCCCGACAGGCAGCGCGGGTTATTCGACTGATAACGGCGTGACATGGAAACCCTTTGCAAGCGCGCCATCGGGCAACACAATGGCGGTTTCGGCCGACGGATCGGTGTTCGTCGTAGGCTCGAGCTATTCCAAAAATAACGGCGCAAGCTGGACGGCCTGCTCAGGCGCCTCAGGGCAGATCGCGTCCGACCGGGTCAATCCGAAAAAGTTCTACGCGTTTGCAAATGGCACGCTCTACGCCAGCACCGACGGCGCGGCCACGTTTACGGCCGCCACAACGGGGCTTGGGAGCGGCAGCGGCCGCGCGTCAGCCGTTTTCGGCATGGAAGGCGAAGTATGGGCGGTGGCCGGCAGCAATTTGTATCACTCCAAAACTTCCGGAACTAACGCCACGCGCGTGACCACGGTGACGTCGGTCACGTCGGTGGGCTTCGGGAAGGCCGCGCCGACCGCCACCTATCCCTCGGTGTACATAATCGGGACCGTAAGCGGCGTAACCGGCGTGTTTCGCTCCAACGACCAGGCCGCGACCTGGGTGCGGGTCAACGACGACCAGCACCAGTACGGCGAGATGGACAACGTGGCCGGGGACGAGGATTATTACGGCCGCGTGTTCGTGACCACGCAGGGCCGCGGCATTCCCTACGGCCAGCCGGCCGGAACATCCGTGTCACCGGCGCCCCTGACATTTCAGCACCGGGTAAACGGCATGAAATATTTTGGAAACACAATCGTGGCCGACATTGCGCA
Organism: Chitinivibrionales bacterium; assembly: GCA_049684795.1. Lineage (GTDB taxonomy): Bacteria > Fibrobacterota > Chitinivibrionia > Chitinivibrionales > FEN-1185 > JBAVGL01. The sequence goes on from JBAVGL010000178.1 coordinate 4,103, forward strand.
ACCGATGCTATTATTAGATTTGCAAGGCCGCATAGTCAGGCAAGCAATGCCCATCGGGAATAAAGTTGAAATTGACCTTAAAGGTTTGACGCGCGGGGCATATATCGCCCGTTGCGGCGATGCGTCTTTGCTGATCGGAATAGCGGAATGATAATTTGTATTCCTTCACATACATGAAAGGATGTGCGGTATGAAGCTTAAATCACTCATCGCGCCGATGATGTTCCTGTTTCTCGCGCAGGCGGCGTCGGCAGATAATTTCTTCACGGAGTGCCGGTTTCACTGGGGAGCGGGCAGCGCCAGCGGGACCCTTTTGGACCAGATCGATTACATGACCGGGTGGGCCGGTAGCGGAGAAAGTTTCAACATGAGTTCCCTGTTCTCGAGCTGCAAAACCAACAACAAGACGCCGGTAATCATCTCCTACATCATTGCGTTCACGGCCCGGCGCGATTGGGGACTTCAAGACTGCAATGTCGGGACCCCGAGCCTGTGCCAGCAGGGCGCCAATTACATACGGGACAGTCTGCCGCGCATACTGCGGCAATACGCGAAATACGCCACCGGGGCCGAGCAATACTTCGGCTCGGCGAACAAGATGATCTGGTGTATGGAACCTGATTACGAGCAGTACAGCGAAGGCGGTCAAACCGGCGGCGGGTTGACGGCCGCGCAATGCGGAACGGTCATGGGGCAGATACTCGACACGATACTGGCGCACGCTCCCAACTCCGTGTTTTCCATGGACATTTCTCCCTGGAAAACCGAGACGTTCCAAACGACATGGTATGCCGCGCTGAACATAAAAAGGTTTTCATTCATCAATACGTCGGGGGGCCAGAGCACGCCCGGCTCGACCTTTATAAGCAACAATCAGACGGGATGTCCCACGTGGAAATGGGTTTATCAAACATTCGGGACGCCTATTATCGCCGACGCGGGTTACGGGACCGGGGGGGCCGCCGATGCCACCGGTTACGCTCCGTGGGTCAATCTGGCAAACCTCACGGCGAGGATAAACGACGGCTGTATTGCCGTGTGCCAGGACGATCCGGCTTCAACCTACGCCACCGACATCTCGACCCTTCGTTCGGAGATACCTACGCCGCCCAAATGTCCAACGGGAACTAACGCAATAATCCCCTTCGAGACGCGGGCCCCGGCGGCGGTAAATGGAATGACGCCGTCAAACGGAACATTGGAAATCATCGATCTGTCGGGACGGACGATGTACTCGAAAGAATTTACAAGTAATAATTTGTCGTGGGACGCGTGGAAGGGCAGCGGGTTGCTGGTGCGGCCGGGGGCCTATATCGTCCGGTTGCGGGGCAATAATCAAAGCCTCCAGAAGAAGGTCCTTATTAACGAGTAAACGAAATTAGTTTTTGACAAGACATAAGTATTTTATTATTTTAGTTTTCTTTAATACCGTGGGTCTAATTCCTCGCTGCGAATTTAACCTCACCCCGGCCTTCGGCCACCCCTCTCCG
>JBAVGL010000179.1:0-2430 GCA_049684795.1 Chitinivibrionales bacterium
ATGTTTGCCTGGCCGATTGCCCGGTTTACCTCCGGGGTTATGTCGACCCAGTGGCAGCGTTTTTTCGTACTGATTGATATTTCGTTGTAGGCGATCATTAATGCGGTTTTCTATTGGAGATAAATTACAGGGGAAAATAAATATTTAGCTTGCAACCTGCCGTCTGTCGCAGGCAGCAGATGAGTCTCTCTAAGCTTTCCAAACGAAAAAAAATTGTCGTCTAAAAAGCTAAGAGAGACTAATCCACCATGGTATCCGTGGGCAGGAAATAATCTATTGGATTGACAAGATCATTAAGCTTATGCACTTCATAATGGAGATGGGGGCCCGTGCTTCTGCCGGTATTTCCCAAATACCCCACAAGATCGCCGCGTTTAATGGCCTGTCCTTCAACGACCGCGGGTTTTTGCAAATGGGCAAACACCGTTTTATAGCCGCTCGCCGGATGACTGATCATAACTACCCTGCCGAAATAATCCTTGACCCCGACAAAAGAAACGATCCCGTCCGCGGCGGATTTGACCGGCGTGCCGAGAGTCCCCGAAATATCGAGGCCCTCATGCAAAACATACGCCCCTGTAAAGGGATGTATGCGATAGCCGAAGGGTGAGGTGATGCGACCCCATACCGGTGAAATAGAGGGCCGCTGGTTCCACATATCGCTTTGCTGTTCCACATAGGTGGCCACGCGATTAAAGGTCGAGTCCTGGATTATTGTCTGACGAACCAAAGCATCGAGGGTCTCTTTAATGGCATAGGCTTTCATAACGGCGGGGTCGCCGAGCGAAGCCACGGCGATTTCGTCATTGTCCGGTCTTCCGCCGACTCCCGCTTTGCGCACATCATCGCTTATCTTTTCAAGACCGAATTTTAACCGGGTTTTGTCCTCAAAAGCGACAAAACCGGAAATTTTGCCTTTTTCTTCCTGCGCAAACCTATGGAAAAATTGCAGTTTCTGCTTTAATTGACGGTTTTGCTTCAGATTATAGTGCATCCCTAATTTTGCGTATCCGTATGAAACCCCAAAGCAAACGCACCGTGCAAGCCCAAGGCTTCCTAGGACCGTAACGGCCAGCGCAAGGGAAATAGCGGCCCCGCCGATAACGACGCTTCGCGGTCTGTTTGACGAAGACGAATTGGTAAAACAAATAAACCACCGCGATTTTTTCATGGCGCTTCCTTGGAGTGCCTATGCGCCTTTGCAACGTTTCCGCGTTGCAAAGGCACATTTAGAGACTCTTATCTGCCCCTGGCAGGTTATACCGCAAGGACCTTTCAATTTGATTATAGCCCGTATAACTGCAATATGTCAAGCATTATTTTTGATAAAAGCAAAACACGTTGATCTTGCTTAAGTTAGGTCACTTTTTAGTTAGTCTGTTTCAACGAACACATATTAAAATGATTGTTTGCTCAAGCTTTGCCAAGTCCATTGTTGATTATTTCAAAGATTTTTTCAACGACGCCATCGAGGGGGATTTTTTCAATTTCTTTACGCGCGCGCCACTTGACTTCAATAACGCCTTCTTTAAGGCCGCGAGCGCCCACGGTAACCCGCAAGGGACACCCGATCAAATCCGCGTCCTTGAATTTAACGCCCGGCCTGTCGGGCCTGTCATCAAAAAGCACATCGATCCCCCGCGATTCCAATCCGCCGTGGATGTCGCCGGCCACGGCCATGCATGACGGATCATTGACATCAAGACACAACACCGTCACCGCATACGGGGCAATCGCCAGCGGCCAGATGATCCCGTCTTTGTCATGGTTTTGCTCGATGGCGGCCGCCGCGGTCCTGCCGATGCCTATTCCATAACATCCCATGGTCATTTCCCGCTCGCTGTTGTTTTCCGTTAAAAATGTCAATGCCATGGGCTTTGAGTATTTCTGACCAAGTTTGAATACCTGCCCCACTTCGATGCCTTTACGAAGCGCCAGTTTTCCTTCGTCACAATGCGGACAAGGATCGCCGTGCCCGACAAAACCCAGGTCGGCATACCGGGAAACGTTCATATCCCGGCCGGGATATGCGTGCATGCAATGAAACCCTTCCTTATTTGCTCCACATACCACGTCGCTCAGAAGCCGTACCGAATAATCCGCGATGATTTCCCGGAGGGCTTCCCGAAGGGCTTCATTTTTTAAATTGCACGGGCCAAGATACCCGAACGGCAGTTCCATGCGCTTACGCAGCGGCCCTTCTTCGGGAATGGCCACGGACTGCGCCCCCAGCAGCGCACGCAGCTTGATTTCATTGACAGCCAGGTCACCCCGGATGCAGACCGCCACAAGGTATTCCCCGCCGTTTATTTCGTAAACCAGCATTTTAACCGTTTTGCGCGTTGGTATTTTAAGAAAAGCGGACACTTCTTCAATACTTTTTTTTTCCGGAGTTGCAACTTCTTCAAGCGCGGGAGCGTCGGCAGGGAC
>JBAVGL010000180.1:0-4285 GCA_049684795.1 Chitinivibrionales bacterium
TGCCCAGGGCGACACGAACACCTATTGGCCTAAAATCATCGCGAAGGACAAAAACGGTAATGCCGACACGATGACGCTGAAAATATGGGCGACAAAGCCCGCGGCCAGCAGTGCCAAGGCCCTGACCGCTTTCAGCTTTGCCACTCCCGCGGTAACGGGAACGATTATTGATTCCTCAAAAACCGTTGCGTTAACGGCGCCTTATGGCACGGATGTCACGGCGCTGGTAGCCACATTTGCTACTACGGGCGCTTCGGTCAAGATTGGCTCTGTCATACAAACGAGCGGGACTACGGCTAGTAACTTCTCCAGCCCAGTGACCTACACGGTGGTAGCAGCCGATGGCAGCACGCAAGCTTACGTGGTCACGGTCACTATTGCCGCCAATAATGCAAAGGCCCTGACTGCTTTCAACTTCACCAGTCCCGCGGTAACCGGAACTATTACTGAATCCGCGAAAACCGTGGCATTAACGGTGCCCTATGGCACGGATGTCACGGCATTAGTTGCAACATTCGCTTCTACCGGAGCTTCGGTTAAGGTCGGGTCAGTCGCGCAGACAAGCGGGACCACAGCCAACAACTTCACCAACCCGGTTACCTATACGGTTGTGGCTGCTGACGGCAGCACGCAGAACTACGTGGTCACGGCTACTGTTGCCGCCAGCACCGCAATAACCATTACAACTCAACCCCAGAGCCAGGCAAAATGTCTTGGGGCCCCGGTGAGTTTTTCGGTGGTTGAAACCACCGCGACCGGAACACTGAGCTATCAATGGAAAAATGCCGCTGGTAACTTAACGGAAGGGCATTATGTTGGCACTACGACTGGCAGCCTGTCCATAGGCGCCGTGGCGGCAACCGATACAGGCGCCTATTCCTGCGTCGTAACCAGTACTGCAGGGTCCAAGGCAACGAGCGCGGGGGCGATATTGACAGTGAACGCGTCGTCGACGGCGCCTTCGGCGGTCAATGCCACACCGTCAAGCGTGTGTTCGGGAGGATCAAGCACGCTTTCCTTGACCGGCGGAACACTTGGCGCCGGAGCGGTCTGGAAATGGTATGCCGACACCACGGCCGCCGCGCTTTCAACTATCGGATCGCCGATTTCCGTTTCCCCTGCCGCGACAACCACCTATTATGTCCGCGCCGAGGGGACGTGCGGAAACACCGTGTATAAGAACGTGAAGGTATCAATATTGCCGTCCCTCACGGTAAATGCAATCAATTTCAGCGTAAATCCGGCCTGCGCCGGAAGCGCTGCTTCGGAAACAATCGCGATTTCCATTACCGGAGGATCCAATCCGCATTACCAGTGGACGTTGCCGGCATCCTCAACCAGGCAAAACCCCGGAGACGTTGCAAGTTTTTCCTTGACAAATGTTGTCGGGACCGATGGCGGGTTATGTAAATGCGTGGTAACGGACGATTGCAATTCAGGCTCCGCGGCGACCACGAAAACAAATACCCTGACGGTGAATTCGCAGTCTTCAACGATAACGCTTGCGGCCACGACGCCCACGAGCATTTGTCCACCTGGGTCGGTGACATTTAATATCACCGGAACGCTGGGGACCGGCGCGAATTGGTCCGTATATGCAAATGGAACCAAGCTCTCTACCCAGCCGACTATTACAAGTAATAGCTTTACAATTTCAGGAATCAATGCCGCGACATCCTATGTTGTAAAGGCCGAGGGCGGATCATGCGATAATGCAACGATCCCTCCGGCCAGCGCTCCCGTTGCAATCAGCTTATCGACCGTTAATGTCGCATTTAACAGCAACGGCGGAAGTTCTACACCCTCTACGCAGCCTATTGCCTGCGGCGGTACGGCCACCGCGCCGACAACGGCGCAAAACCCGTCTAAAACCGGCTACACCTTTGTCGGATGGTATTTAGATACTTCAACTTCAACGGCCTTTAATTTTGCCACGCCGATCAAGGCTTCCATTACGCTCAATGCAAAGTGGGCTATAAATACCTACACTGTCACATTTGACAGAAATGGCGGAAATGTGGATGCAAATCCGAAAAGCGAAACGGCTGTTTATCAAGGCAATGTTGGTTCATTGCCGGCACCCCCAACAAGAATAGGGTATAATTTTGCAAGTTGGAACACGGCAAGTACTGGCAATGGCACGGTTTTTACGGCAACGACGGCGGTAACGGCAAATATTACGGTATTTGCACAATGGACGCCTCTTTTTACGGTGACCTATAGTGGTACTGGCGCGCCTGTGGATAATACCTATTATCAAACCAACGATTCCGTTACCGTTTTAGGAGCAGGTTCTTTAGTAAATTCAGGATTTACATTATGGAGCTGGACTCTTAATGGTGTAACTTATAAAACAGGCGCCAAGTTTAAAATGGGAACCTCTAATGTAACTCTATTGCCAAGTTGGGTAGTTATGGATAGAGAAGGAAATATTTACGATACCGTAACGATAAACGGCTCAGTATGGATGAAGCAGAATTTGAAAACAAAATCGATAACTTCAGGCAATTCAATACTTATTCGCAACTCGAATGACTGGGCCTATAATCCTTCCACTCCAAAATGTTGCTTTATTAATTATACTCTTAATGATAGTTTAGGCGTAGGCGCATTTTACAATGCAGCCGCGATAACAAGTACGAATAATCTTGCACCCGATGGATGGCATGTTGCAACTACAAGTGATTTTGATAATCTAATACCTTCCGGAAATGTTGCTAATAGTGTTGCAGTGACAGGTTCAACCTATTGGTATAATTCAATTGGAACCAATACAACAGGTTTTAGCGCTTTGGGCAGCGGCTATTGCGATTCAACCGGATTTTTCCTTGGTTATCAGCAAGACGCTTACTTTTGGGCAAATACCGGAATTGATGTTGCGCACTTGTATCTTTATATGGAAGAGGTGTTTTTTATGTATCGAAATCAAACGACAAATACAAATTACGGCTATAGCGTCAGATGCGTTAAGAATCAATAAAAAGGAATAACGGATGGCCGACAAGTGGCACGATATCAACCATCCCGGGGTCTGGAGAAAGCCGGACAAAGACAAGCCGGATTCAGGGACAACCACGCCCGCCGACAGCACAGCCGATGACGCGCCACCCGAAAATAAGCAGCCCCTCGTAAAACTCTCCGAGGGCAAATTCGTCCCTCCCGACGAAGGCGCGGAAATCAACAAAAAGTGCCCGGTGCAGGTGAATGTCGAATACCTCGACGATTCCGCAAAATCAATGCAAAAGGTCACGTTCAGCCTCTACGCGAATTACAATGATACTGCAAGCAATTTGAGCCATTACGTCGACGGCTATGAACAAGACGGCGTTGCCACGGCTGAAATGACCATGTATCCTCCGCCCGATTACCAGGACGGCGACAGCGTCGATTATTTCTTCAAGGCCGAGCATATCCGGGGGGAAAAGGTCATCGACAGCGAGGACCTGACATTGCCGCAGGACACACAAACAACAGTCCTTCAAAAAGGCGATTACGATGAAAATGGCGCACAGGCGTATAACAAGGACCAGTCCGACGACAATTTCAAGCCCAATAATGTGGTAAAGAAACTCCAGGGTGATTTGATAACGACCAATTTCCTTCCGCAAGGTTCTGACGACGGTTTCTTCGGCGACCAGACGGACAAGGCGGTCAATGATTTTCAGGACTATGCGATCAAACTGGTGCGCATGAAACGGAGCAAGGGGAAAACGGAAAACACGGACTCGGGCCTCGATCAGGATGCGCCGGACGGGATCGTGGGCGAGAAGACCCGCGACGAACTTGACAAGTGGCTTAGCAACGACTGGGTGAAGCCCGTCCCGACGCTCAGGCATGGTGAATACGATGATACCGGCGTTGACAACGGCAAAGGCAAGAAAGGCGCCGACGACCACCACCTTGGCACGCCCGTGGTCGAGGCGCAGCAAAATTTACAGAAGGTCGGCGTTTATACCGATGGAGCGGTCGACGGCTGGTTTTATGACAAGATGCTTGATGCGGTAAAATTATTTCAGGATGCGGCGTCAAAGGGGATGTTCATAATAAATGAGGTCCTTACTGATATCGGAGAAAAGCTTTCCGGATATCAAAAGGGCGAGCATTGTGCCAAAACGCAGGTGTATTTAAAGAAAGTGGTGGACAAGGGCGGGACGGTACAGGCTGATTATTCATCTTATGTCGTATTTTCATCAAGTCTTGAGCCCGACAGGCAAAACGTTCTTTCAATAAAGAGCAAAAACATCTTGGGCGCAGCTGCAAAACAAGCGGAATACCAAAGCATTAC
>JBAVGL010000181.1:0-3464 GCA_049684795.1 Chitinivibrionales bacterium
GCCCAGACCGGCATCAATGACGCCATTGTGCTCAAATGTTTTTCGCCCATTATCGCCGGCGACGGCATTGCCAGCGACAATGAGAACTCCTCGCTGCCCATTGCCATTTTCAAGTTTACGCTTACGAACGCCTCGGCCTCGTCCGATACGGCGGCGATCGCTCTTTCCAACGGGTCAACCTCACAGGTCAGCGTTGGCGGCAGCGTGGTCGGGATGAGTACCGGCACCAGCTGCATCATGGTCGATACCGCAAAAGCCGATCCTGCCGATATCATCACCTGCGGCAGCGCCAACACCGGTTTTTCGACCACCGGGCAACTCAGTAACACCGGAGCGGGCTATCTGGCCAAGCGCGTTGTAGTGGGACCAAATTCGAGCAGAACCATTACCTTTTGCGTAGGATGGACGAACATCTCCGCCGGTTACTACCGCAATTTCTTCACGACCGCCCAGACGCTGGCAACCTACGGCAGGGATAACGCCGTCTCTTTAGAAGCCAAGGTCGACAACTGGCACAATAAGATACTAAATTCAAACCTCCCGTCCTGGCTTACGGACCTTGTCATCAACTGCCTCCATGTCTACAATAGCATGACGGACTGGACAACCGCGACAACCAACGGTGTTTCAGGCACCTATGGCATGTCGGAATCCTCGAACAGCGGCATGTACGGTACGAACGATCAGGCATATCATGGTCACTTTGCTCTTGGATGCTTCGCGCCCCAGGCCGAATGGTCCCAGGTAGCACGCATGGCCACCTGCCAGGTGGCAAGCGGATTGTTCGGGCACACCTATGGCAGCACTGATATCCGCAGCGATGTCGGACAGAAGTTCATGCTGGAAACCTACAAGCTTTACCAGTGGACAGGAAATACCACCTACCTCCAGACAATGTATCCCTTTATGAAGAAAGCGGTGACCGGTATCATCTCCGAGGACAATAATGGCGACGGTCTTACCGACGACAATTCCCAGACCACCTACGATAACCCGTTCAGCTCCGGGTGGACTTTTCCGTCAAAAGAGTATGATAACGAACTGTATCTCGGAGCGTTGAAAGCTACGATCAAAGCTGCGGTGGCGACGGGCAACGTGACGGACACTTCCGCTTATAGCGCCGATTTCACCAAAACCTCCGCCGGCTTTGAACGGGCCAATAACGCGACAATCGCTAATAGCGGCTTCTGGAACAATACCCTTCAAAGTTTAAGCGGAAAAACCGGCTATTACACCGGATCGTCGAACACCCCGAGTGTATCGTCCTATTCCAAGGGAACGTGCGTTTGGGATGGCGCTTTGATCGGTCAGTGGGCCGCCGATGTATGCGGGCTCGGTCCGCTTCATCCGGAAAGCAGGATAGAGAGTTGCCTCGATGTTATGAATGATGCCTGTCTTGATCAGCATAATCCGCCGCTCTATTCAATAATGATGGCCTACTCCAATGTTAATAATACCGGCGCCACTCCTACGTCGACCTATTTCTCGGGTCCCTATGTTCAATATGGCTCCTATGGGGCTGGAGATCTGTGTGCCGCCTTCGGCCACAACAGGCCTGATATCGCAATGCGAGCGCTACATTCGTTCTGGAACGATGTTTTCGGCGTGTTTAAGAGGGTTTATAATGTGGAGTGTAAAATGACCCTATCCGGGGCCGCAAGCACTGACTGGGGCGCAGACCGGTATATGAACCCGCCCGCGTGCTTTGCCGCACTTTTTGGCATCACGGGTTTTACCATCGACTATAATGCAAAGATACTACGAATCAAGCCGTCGCTGCCTACAAGCACGCAATATATGCTCGCAGGGGACTCGCTTATGGCCGCGCCGCTCATTAACCCATTTTCATGCGGCACCGTGGACTACAAGAGTTCGATGAACGGACAGCGTTTTTTCGTGAAGTTTGATTCAGCCATGACGTTTACCACGTTTTTTTGCGGCAAAGGAAGCGGCCCTCAACAGGTCACTGTCTCCAAGTCTGGCGCGACCGTGTCTTCAACGATATCCGTCAACAGCGCCGATACAAGTGAATACGCGGTTTCTTTCGGAAATAACGGGCTGTCTTTTGACAACAAGGGCGTCGAGATCTATGTTGGGAATTATACCGCAATTAATGCCCCGGCGCGCGCCGTTAAGGTCCAGAATTTCCTGGTCAACATGAAGCAGGGAAGGATCTTCTACTCGCTGCCGGAGGGCGCGTCCGTCAAAATCTGCCTGGTCAATTCCCAAGGCGCGGAACGGACCCTTTTCCATGGACGGCAGGCATCGGGCCAGCATAGCCTGAGCCATGACTGGAAAAATGAACCGACCGGGATTTATTTTGTTACTTTGACAGCGGGAGATTCCAAGACCGCGCAACGATTGCTGCACGTGCAATAAAACGTAATGCAGATACTAGGCTAACCCACAAGATGGATAAGTCTCTGTACGCAGGAATTATATATGCTGGACGCGTATATAATTCAGCTACAGAGACCAAACTACGGTGACTGCATTGAATTCAAATATTCGTGCAGTCGTAGCAATTCCTCCGGTTTGTGATTTCTATTTTACCCCACACAGATTTTCCTCGCTTGGCCCAAAGATATTATGCAATTTATTATCAAACAATGGAATCAAACCATCCCTCCACATTTTTCCCTTAGTTAAATCAAAGAGCAAAGTCATTGATATTGCTCAAGAAATCTCATATTTATCCGATCACATCATTCCACGGGAAACAGGAAAATTATCCTATTTCACACAATATCAAAGATTTGGCCCTTCTGTCGAAGAATGCGCCTCAATAATCTTCGATGAATCCCCCGATATTTGCTTCATCAGTTCTCTTGCATTTTCATACAGTTATGAAGCTTTAAATCTTGCGAAACAATTAAAGAAAATGTCTCCGAATCTACCCATAGTTCTGGGGGGCGGCGGCCCAAGCGCATATCCTGTTTATTTTATTAACGATACAAATATTGACTTTGTTTTGGTCGGCGAAGCTGAAGTTTCAATTAAACTTTTTATTGATGCATTTATCTTTAAAACAATAAGATATGCGGATGTGCCAAATCTTTTCTGGAGAAATGAAGGAAAAATAATCTCAAACAGTCCTAAAATATTTTCCAAGTTTGAAGATATTGAATTCGTTATTTCAAAGACTTACGAAACAAATAAAACGATATGTTTTTCTACCTCTTTAACACGTGGTTGTACTAAAACTTGCAGGTTCTGTTCAAACTTTCTTACCCATGGAAACACTTTCAGGATTATTCCTCTAACCAAGGTTAATAACGTAATTTCTTCATTTTCATCGATTGAAAACCGGCAAAACAAGCGAATTTCAATTAATTTCGAGGATGATAATCTCCTGCTTGATACGAATTATTTTCTGAAGGTTTTAAAATCTTTTAAAGAAACCATTCCGGAAATTTCATTTTTCGCGGAAAATGGATTAGATTATTCCTTGCTCACACCCACCC
>JBAVGL010000182.1:0-3215 GCA_049684795.1 Chitinivibrionales bacterium
GTATTGCAATGGCCTGCAGGTACATGTGACGAATCCACGGATGTACAGACCGGTGTTTACCGCAATTGCGCTCCTGCATACGGTTCTGTCAATGTCGTACGCGGATTTTCAGTTTAAAACACCCCCCTATGAATACGAAACCGAAAAAATGCCCTTCGATATTCTTGCAGGGTCTTTTGACTTAAGGCTTATGCTTGAACAAACGGGAGACATAGCGGGGCTCCCCGCGCTGTGGGAAAATGACCTGAATGATTTCAAGTCCCTTTTTAAAGAGATTGCCCATTATCCGGAGGAATGATGCTCACGGGATTTATTCTGGCGGCCGGATTTGGAACGCGATTACGCCCCCTCACGGACCATCTGCCCAAGGCTCTTATCAGTGTTTGCGGAAAGCCCCTTTTGCAACGCGCGCTTGAATTTTATGAAAATAACCGCGTCAAGCCTATCGGTGTAAACTCGCACCATTTTCCTGAGTTTATTAAATCGTTTAAGAATAATTCCGCCATTCCCTTTGAATTGTTCCATGAGACAGGCGCAATACGCGGGACCGGCGGCGCCCTCCTGTTTGCCCGCGAATTTTTGGCCGCCGGCGAAACATTCTGCGTCGTCAATGTCGATATTATTTCAGATGCAAATCCGTCCTCCCTATATGAAACATTTTTATCATACGATTGCATGTGCGGTCTTGTGGCCGTACCGCAGGAAAAAAACGGCAGCATTTATTATGACGCCGCGACAAAGGAATATTGCGGGGCCCGGACCGAACGGCCTGCGGCCGACGCGTTCGCCGAATTCATCGGAATGGCTTTTTACAAAAGGAATTTTCTGGATTTGATCACTCCTGAAGACTTTTCCATTGTTCCGGTCTGGAAAAGGGCCAGGCAGATGGGACATTCCGTCAAGGTGCTTGAAACACCCGGCGCTCTTTGGAAAGACGCCGGGACCGCGGCCTCATTGGCTTCGATCCATTTTGACGCGCTGAATAAACGGCTGTCGCTTTCAACGCCTTCGGACATGGTCATCGATTTTGAAAATAAGCGCGCCTATCCAAAAACATTTTCCTCAAATAAAATTTCCACGCTTGGCCCCGACGTCTGGTGCGAAATACCGGACATTCCCCAGGGTGCGTTTCTTGAAAAGTGCGTGGTATTGAAAGGGGCGAAAGTCCGGCAAAAAGAGCAGATACGCGATGTTTTGATTACGCCGTGGGGAGAAATGAAAATTGTCTGAACAACATCTTACTCCCGCGCAGTTCGGATTTCTTAATGAAAACATTCCCGGTTTCGATCACACGCAATGGTCGGTGACCTCGGCCGGGGCGGCTGGCTCGGACCGGCGATTCTTGCGCGTACAAAGAAATGCGGATGCAAACCTTTCTTTTGTCCTTGTTTTATGGGACAGCCGTGATGAGGATTGGCAACGCTTCCTTGCCATAGAAAAGGAGCTTGGCCCGATCATCCCGTTTCTCCCTAAAATATATGCCCATGATGGAAAGCACGGATTGATCCTTGAGGAAGATTTAGGGAACACCACGCTCAAGCGGTTCTGCACTTCATTTCCCGATAAAATCGAAGCTGCGTACCGTTCCGTCCTCGACGCCCTTGTGACCTGGCAAAAAACGGAAATAATCGCCAGCCCCGTCGTCGCTTCGAGGTCGATGGACCTTGAAGTTTTTCTCTGGGAGAGCAAATATTTTTCCGTGCATTGCGTCACGGAATTTTTCGGGTGCGACAATCTTCTCAATAAAGAATGGGAAAAAGAGCGCATGCGGATCGCGCTGGACGCGTCAAACCTGCCGAGAGTTTGCATTCACCGCGACTTTCAATCGGAGAACATCCTGATCGACAAAGGCGCCATACGGTTTGTCGACTATCAGGGAGCGCGTCTTGGACCCGCCGGCTACGACCTTGCATCGCTTCTGTACGATCCATATGTTGCCCAGCTTGACGAGAAGTTCGTCCGTCGATTGTTTGACTATTACAAATCGAAAACGCCTGTTTCAATTCCCGACGAACCGTTTTATGTGTGCGCCTTGCAGCGGCTCATGCAGGCGTGCGGTGCGTATGCCAATTTATCGATTCACAAAGGCAAGGAACAGTATCGCCGATTTATTCCCGTGGCAATAAAACGCTGTATCGGTATTATGGAGAAAATCCCGCATTACCCTCAATTACGTCGCATTTTCAGGAAATGTATTGAATCCATGAAAGAGGAAACTGGATAAGTTTTATTTTCAAGCCGTAATTTATTTTATCGAATATAACCAAGGAGCGCGCATGTCCAAAAAGAAAGTTGCAATCGTTTTAGGGTCCAAGTCCGATATCGGGATCGCGGAAAAAGCGGAAACGGTATTACGGGAATTCGGGATCGAGTTTTCGACGCATGTGATTTCCGCTCACCGTAATCCGAATAAAATAAGGAAATTCGCCTTAGGCGTTGAGAAAAATGAAATCGCCGTAATAATCGCAATCGCCGGTCTTGCCGCTCATTTGCCGGGAGTTATCGCAAGCCTTACCAGGGTACCGGTCATCGGCGTGCCTGTTTGCTGCGGCCCGCTCAACGGACAGGACGCCCTGTATTCGATTGTCCAGATGCCCTATGGCATTCCCGTGGCTTCGGTGGGGATTGATAACGCCGGCAATGCCGCGCTCCTGGCAGCGGAGATATTCGCTTTGTCCGACAAATCCCTCTATGATAAAATAAGGGATTATCGAATGCAATTCGGGGATGATGATGAATAGGCCCCGCAGAATTTTAGACATCATCCCATAGATAGAGGCAATTTGTTATCAACGCCCCCCGGCCCCCCGAAGGGGGAGATTGCAGTTGCGTAGTTATCCTTCGGATGATTCCCCCTTCGGGGGGCAGGGGGCGTAAAGAATGAAGGACGCTAAAAGGGATGCCAGTAACGTTGGAATGAACCCGAATTTTATGATGGATAGAATTTCCCTGGATGCATTGCTTGAAGGGCCCCGTGCATATAAAAGTCTCATACGGATGTGTGAAAGGATCGATGCGGGAGAAATATTCATTTATCCTACCGAAACAATTTATGGCATTGGCGGCCGCGCGGACAAAGAGGAAGTCAGGCAAAGGGTACTAAAAGCAAAAAAGAGAAAATTAGACCATTCAATGGTCATTCTGGCCGGTAAAAAGGAAACCTTTTCCCAATGCAATGTTGATTTTCCTCCAGCTGCCCAGAAACTTTCGAATCA
>JBAVGL010000183.1:0-8059 GCA_049684795.1 Chitinivibrionales bacterium
TCCCAAAGCATAGATGAATTTAAAAAATTTTAAATGAATATATCTTATTCATCAATAAAATCATGGAAATCCTTTTAATCATGTAAATCCTGGTTGACTAATGATCGGAGAGAAATCGTGAGCGACAGAACATTTAGAATATCACTTTATCTGCCTTCACAAGCGGCCGCGGAAACCGAAGCGACCATTACCAAATGGAACGTTGCGGCGGGCGATTCGTTCGAAAAAGGCCAGATCCTGGCTGAAATTGAAAGCGCAAAAGCCGCTTTTGATTTTGAGGCGCCGTGCGCGGGAAAAGTCATCAGCCTGTTTGCGCAGGATGGTGAAACCGTCTCCTTTGAGTCGCCGGTCATGGAAATTGAAACCCACGACGAATCGATGAAAAACGACATTCCCGTGGCAGGCTCGCCGGGCTCGCAAAAAGCCGATCCGAAGTTTCAGGTTGAAACCCAATCGGGAGAGCCGGTCACCGTCGACCGTATTTGTATTCTGGGAATCGGCGGTTATCTGCCCGAACGTGTTGTCACTAATAAGGAACTTCTCAAAGAATTCCCTTCGCTTACCGACGATTATATGTATGGCGTAACCGGTATCCGTGAGCGACGATGGGCCAAGGAAGGGGAAAAACCCTCTGAAATGGCGTTTAAAGCTTCAATGGAAGCGCTCAGGAAATCGGGCATGAACGCCACCGACATCGGGGCCATCGTGCTTTCCACCGAAACGCCCGATATGGCAATGCCCTCGACCGCCTGCATTTTGCAGGACATGCTGGGAATCCGCGGCGTTCCCGCCTTCGACATACATGCCGCGTGTTCCGGCTGGCTTTACGGGATCTCGGTCGCGCGGGGCCTGGTAACATCGGGTGTCGCGGACAACATTCTCGTGGTGAGCACGGAGATGCAGTCCCGGCTTCTTGACAAAACAGATATGGGGACCTACTTTCTTTTCGGCGACGGGGCGGGGGCGACCGTTGTTTCGGGAAACAGGAAAGGGCACCCGATCAAAAATGTCCTTCTCAAGGCCGATTCCAAGGGTTTATACCTCGCCCAAAGGGTCGTTCCGGGATACAAAATCCCCTTGGGGATAGAAAATCTGAACCCGTGGATACGATTGGACGGCCATGCGATGTTCCGTTTCGCGACCGAAGGGTTCTCGACAATCATCCGCGACGTTATCCGGAAAAGCGGCTGGCAATTGGAAGACGTCCGGTGGGTGGTGCCCCACCAGGCGAACAGAAGGATACTCAAGGCAGCCGCGCAGCGGAGCGGGATTTCCTTTGAACATTTCTATATTAATATCGATAAACTTGCCAATACGTCAAGCGCAAGCGTCCCGCACGCGATCCTGGACCTGGAAAAAGACCTCCACAAAGGCGATAAACTGGTGCTTTGTTCGGTCGGGGCGGGCGTGACTATTGCTGCTTTGTCAATCGAGTGGTAACGGGCAATGCCTGACAACCCCAACAGCGGACACCGATCAAGGCTCCTCCAGCGGTTCGAGGAAAACGGCATTTCCGCCCTTTCCGACCACGAGATCATCGAGCTGGTATTGACGTATGTGCATGACCGGCGTGAAACGAAATCCATCGCAAAAGACCTCCTTAAAACCTTCAAAACCGTCAGCGGCGTGGTCAACGCGCCATCCAAGCAGTTACGGGCCATCAAGGGAATCGGCCCGAAAGCCGCCGCATTGTTTCCTCTTGTCAAAGAGCTCATGTCCTGCTGCCTCAAGGAAAAATACCGGGAGCAGCCGCTCATCGCGCACCGCAAGGACGTCGAGGAGCACCTCAAGTTCCACTTTGGCCTCATGCGCGAGGAATACGTCGCCGCGCTGTATCTTGACAACGCGAACCGCGTGATAAACGCCGAAATCATTTCGGAGGGCACGGTCAACCAGTGCGCCGTATACCCGCGCACAGTCATTGAGCGCGCGCTCCAGTGCGGCGCCGCGTCGATCATCCTGGCGCACAACCATCCCGGCGGCAGCACGAACCCGTCGGAGGCCGATTGGGAAATAACCAAGCGGCTGTTCGATATCGGGAAACTCATGGAAATCCCCCTCCTCGACCATATCATCATCGCCAGGGAAACGGCGTTC
This sequence comes from Chitinivibrionales bacterium, assembly GCA_049684795.1. Classification (GTDB taxonomy): domain Bacteria; phylum Fibrobacterota; class Chitinivibrionia; order Chitinivibrionales; family FEN-1185; genus JBAVGL01. The sequence continues at coordinate 2,098 of JBAVGL010000183.1, forward strand.
AGCTTGCGCGAGCTGTCGCGGTGGCCGGCTGCATAAAGAACACCCCATAGGCATAGACCGACTAATTACCTCATAATATTTCACTTGTAGAAACGCTCATGGTTAAAGTATATTATAGTTGAACATCAAGTTGAACTTCAATTAAAACAAGAGGTTGCTCATGAAAACGATCACCATGCTCGAATTCAGAAAAAATGCCGGTAAAATCATACGCTGGTCACAAAAGGGGCAGAGGATGACCATAACCTATCGCGGTAAACCCGTCATGAAAATAGAGCCGATATTGCCTAAAAAAACTTCTATCGACGACCCCTTTTACAGCCTTGGTCTTGTTGCCGACAATTCCGCGGGATCATTGAGTAATGAAGACATGGACAAACTGATTTATGAAGCCTGAAATATTCGTCGATACCAGCGGCTTTTTTTCTTTGCTCTCTCCGCGTGACGTTTCACACAAAGAGGCCGTGGAAATATTAAAAAAAGCAAAACAAACGAACCAACTTTTTATAACAACCGATTATGTTGTCGATGAAACCGCCACGCTGCTAAACGCCCGTGGAATCGGTCATCTTACCGGGATCTTTTTTGATGCGGTAAACTCTTCACATGTCTGCCGGATAGAATGGATGGACCAGGAACGGTTTGCCAGGACGCAAACCTATTTTGAAAAGCATATAGATCATGCCTGGTCATTTACCGATTGTTTCAGTTTTTTGATTATGAAGGAATTGAAGCTTCGAAACGCACTGACTAAAGACAGACATTTTAGGGAGGCCGGTTATACCCCGCTTCTCATTGACTTATAGGTATAAACATATTGTCAGGAGCCATAATTGTGTTAATGATAAATCTGCACGAAGGCTTTATTTATGAACGAAAATGACATCGTGCAGCAATTCGTATTTAAGAAACGAAAATTTACCATCTCGACGGGGCAATTTCAGGATGAAGGCACTGAATTCCTTCAGCTCAATGAACTCTATGCGATTGAGACAAAGGCGTCAAACCATTTTTCAATGACCGATTCCACGTATGAAAAATCAAAACCACTCATTTTTGCTACTCGAAGCAATCAAGACCCTGAAATTCAGGTTTCGATGCATTACGAAGGTCTGCCTCTGGAGATTTTAAGCCGGTTTATTGCATTTGTGGAAGACCGGTGGCGAAATTAACTTCTTGCAATTGCGTACGCAATAACGTACATTATAGATAGGAGGTATTACTATGACAGCATTAACAGTCACGCAAGCGCGAAAAAGGCTTTTCAATCTTCTTGATGAAGCGAATTCTTCGCATTCCCCAATCCTTATTGAAGGAAAAAGAGGAGGGGCAGTTTTAATTGGCATGGAAGACTGGTCGGCAATCGAAGAAACGCTATTTTTGACTTCTATTCCCGGCATGCGGGAATCAATAAAATCGGGTATGAAGACACCTTTGCGCAAAACCAGCAAGATAATAAAATGGTAAAGTGGCAGCTTTACTATACAAAACAGGCGCAAAAAGACGCAAAAAAGTTATCCTCCGCAGGATTACGCTCCAAAGCCGAACGCCTTCTTTCAATAATAGAATCAAATCCATTTCAAAACCCGCCACCCTATGAAAAATTAATTGGGGATTTGACCAGAGCCATATCCAGACGAATAAATATTCAACACCGGTTGGTTTATCAGGTTTTACAGGATGAAAAGGCCGTAAAAATCATTCGTATGTGGACACACTATAAATAAAACGCAATGGACTTTCAAAAAACGCAAATGTCTTTAAGCCACAAGATTGTTAAGTTTATTTCTCTTTTCCTTATTGTTCTGATTAGCGCTCCAACTCTTTTGTTCGCCGGAAAACTGTTTGGAATTGTCACCAATGCCCAATCGGGCAAACCAATTGCATCCGTTTCGGTTGTGGTAAAACAGTCGGAGGCGGCGATTCGGGCCGCCGCGACCGACAGCGCGGGAAAATTTATCATGGACACGGTCCCCGCGGGTTCGTATACGGCGCTGTTTTCAAAAGACGATTATGAACCGCAAACCATAAGCGACGTTTATATTTCGGGCCTGGCCGAGAAACGCCTTGACGTCGAAATGTCGCCGGGCGTTTACAGGCTTGACAACATGGTCGTGCACGCGAGCTCGTTCAGAAAAGCTCCCGACATGGCGTCGTCAAGCAAGATCATCAGCGCCGACGAGCTCATCCGCTCGCCCGGCGCCCTGATGGACGTGCAGCGCGTGGTGCAGAACCTTCCCAGTGTGGCCTCGGGGGGCGACAATACCAACGAAATCGTGGTGCGCGGCTCAACGCCCGGCGAAAACCTTTTTCTCCTGGACAACATCGAAATCCCAAACCCCAACCACTTTGCCCAGGAAGGCTCCGGCGGAGGAGTGATATCGCTTGTAAATCCACTCCTTGTCAAGGGGCTCACGTTCTGCGCCGGGGCGCCTCCTGCACAATACGGCGACAAGGCCTCGTCGGTGCTCGATGTAAAAATGCGCGACGGGAACGACGCCCTGGTGCTCGGCGGCGTGGACGTTGGGATCGCGGGGGCGGGTTTCCACTGTGAAGGCCCCACCGTAAGCGGGGGCAATTTCATGGCCTCGGCAACAAAGAGCTTCCTGGACCTTGCCGCGAATTCGAAGTTCAATAATACCGCCACGGCCGTTCCGGAGTACTGGGGCGCCGAGGCGCGCGTTGCGCAAACGGGGCCTTCATATAAATTGTATGCAGACGGCATCTTCGGCAATAACGGCATAACTATCGACAATGCGCAAAACACCCTCGGAACGAAAGGTCAATCCATTGCTTCTGGCGGCAGCGTTTACGCGGGAGGTGTGACTTTGGAAAATTACCCGACCGGCGCCGTTTCCACAAGCATTACGCTGTCGGCGGTTGGCAATACGTTTGACCAATTGGAATATACCGATACGGCAAAAGCGGCCGCTTCGGAGCGCGATTCGTTTTATTCAAACACGGCCAGCGAGCAGGAGCAATGCCTCAAGGCGCAGTGCGCCGTTGATTTGGAAAACAACAACAGGATTACCGTCGGCCTTTATGGCAAGCGCTGCGATTTTTCAATTGACCGTCGAAGCCTGCCCGATACGCTTGATTCAATGGGTTCAATAGTGTATGGTCCATTAAACATGCCGGTTGTTTACAGTGACTTTACCGACGTGCGTACGGTGGGCTATAAATACGGGGGATTTGTTTCGGCTATCGTCCGTGCCGGAGAACGCGTTAAGATCGTGCCCGGCGTTCGCGTTGACGGTTTTTCAGTCAATAAAAGCCTGGTGGCCTCCCCACGGTTAAGCTGCGTGTATTCCTTGACGGGCAATTTAGACATTACCGGCGCCCTTGGCGCGCAATACCAGCAACCCGATTATTCCGTGCTCGCGACCAATCCCACGTGCCCGCCTAAACGCGCGCTTACCGGAATCGCGGGAATGGAATATTATCTTCCCGCGCCGATAGGCATGCAGTGGACGTGCGAGGGCTTTTACAAACGCTACGACGGCCTTCCTGTCGATTCGGCGCTTTTGCATTCGGCCTCGTCGGGAATAGACCGTTTTACCTTGTATAATGGCGCGGACGGGGCCGGGCAGGGAAAAAGTTACGGGGCTGAAATATATGCGCAAAAAAAATTGACAAATCACATTTCCTGGACCGCGGCTTATTCTCTTTCACGAGCCCAAGACAAAGACCCGCGGCCCGGGCATGCAGGACAATGGTGCAACGCCGATTATGATTTCGGCCAGAGCCTGACCCTGACCGCAGGATGGAAGCAGGAATTTTTAAAGGCACCATGGTATGCTTCGCTCCATGACAGGCTCTGGTTCAAGCTCCTGTCGCCCGTTATGCCTGTTTCCGACCGTATGGAACTTTCGGCGCGTTTCAGATATCTCGGGGGCCGCCCGTTTACGCAACGCGCCTATGATTCGACCTATGCACGGTGGTACACCCCCGACAACACAGGGCTAAATACCCTTCGATATCCGCCGTATTCTACCCTTGACCTGAGGTGGGAACGCAGGTTTGGTTTTGGATTTCTTCAGATGATTTACTATATTGATTTGCAGAACATCTATAACCGAAAGAACGTCTGGCAGTATATGTTCGTCGATGGCCGGTCCGCCCGGTCGACCATATATCAATTGCCGTTCTTTCCAGCGGGAGGGGTCATCATTGGTTTTTAGACCTGATTTTTCGTGGGAATTTTTAAGCGGTGATGAGATCGCGGCCAAGTCGGTGCGGGCCGTGCGCAATCATGTCCGGCATGTCAAGGAAGTCTCGCCGTATTACCGCGAGACGCTTTTCGACGTGTTTCCCGAAGACATCAAAAGCCCGGAGGACATCGCAAAATTGCCCTTTACCGATAAAGCCACGCTGGTGGCCCAGACACCGTCATTCGTGGCGGTGGCGCCCGATCAAATCGTCGAAACGGTTATCACCAGCGGCTCTTCGGGCAAGCCCCTGGTTTTTTCCATGACGGAAACCGACCTTGAGCGCCTGGCCTTCAACGAGGCGCTCTCGTTTTGCTCCGCCGGAGTGACGCCGTCCGACAGGGCGGAGATATGCGTGAGCCTCGACCGCATGTTTATCGCCGGAATGGCCTATTACCGGGGTCTTACGCATTTGGGCGTCAATACGGCGCGGGTCGGCGTATTGCCCATGGACATGCACAAACATTTTCTTGAACTGCTCAGGCCCACGGTACTAGTGGGCGTTCCGTCATTTCTTAAAAAGCTCGCCCAGGAACTCGCGAAACTGGATTTTGACAGAAGCAAATCCTGCGTTTCCAAAATATTCTGCATCGGGGAAAGCATCCGATCGCAGGACCTGCAGCTTAACGCGGTGGCAAAGTCCATCGAAGAGTTTTTCAACGCGAAGGTGTTCTCCACCTACGCAAACACCGAACTTGCCGTCGCCTACTGCGATTGCAGCGCAACGTACGGCGGGCACGCCCACCCCGAACTCGTGTATACGGAGATCGTCGACGAAAACGGCGCGCCGGTCCCCGAAGGCGCCGCCGGGGAGCTGGTCGCAACGCCGCTGGGCGTTGAGGGCATTCCGCTTGTCCGCTATAAAACCGGGGACATTACCATGAAGCTTCCAGGAGACTGCCCCTGCGGGCGCAATTCAATGCGTATCGGCCCTATTCTGGGACGTAAGTCGCAGATGATCAAGGTAAAAGGCACGACCGTGTATCCGCTTTCCATAACCAACATACTCGACGGGATCGACGGGGTGGAAGATTATATCCTCACGCTTGAAGACGATGAGGCCCTGTCGGACCGCGTTTCGCTCCACGTGGTGACGCCGCCCGTCAATCTGGAGAAAATTTCGAGCCGGATCAGGGCCGAACTCCGGGTCACCCTGCCGGTGCTGATCACCAACATCGCGACCCTCCAGCACCTGCGCGGGAAGAGCGCCAAGAAAATCCGTATTCTTGACAACAGAAAACATGGCGCGGCCCTCAATTCCGTTCGCGCCGTGTAACCTCGCGGACAGGCCGGGTCTGAGTCGCCCATCATGACCATTACTGAACATAGCCGCCATGCCGGTGATAATGCCGCCTTCCAGAGACCCGTGCGCATCGCGGTCATCATCCCCGTCTACAACAATGCCGCGACGATTGCGGCGGTGATCGACGGCGTCCTGCGTTTTGTCCGGGACATCATCGTGGTCAACGACGGTTCGACCGATGAAACGTCCGCCAAAGCGGCGGAGTGCGCCGCGAAAGCGCCGATGGTGCGCATCGTGGAATTCCTGCGCAACAAGGGAAAGGGCAGCGCCCTTAAAGCGGGGTTTGAAAAAGCGGCCGAAGCAGGATTTACAAATGCAATAACTATCGACGCCGACGGGCAGCACCGGTCCGAGGACATGGCGTTGTTTATTGAAAAAACCAATGCCGCCCCGCGCAAGCTGTTTATCGGGGACCGTGTTTTGTCCGTTGACGGCGCGAACCAGCCTTTAC
>JBAVGL010000184.1:0-3214 GCA_049684795.1 Chitinivibrionales bacterium
CTGGTCATAGCCGACGGCAATTTCCCTGCCGCGTCAATCGCCCAGCGCCTTGTCCGCAGCGACGGCAACATGGTCCCCGAACTTCTCGAAGCGATCCTCAAATTTTTTCCGCTCGACCCCTATGTTGACAATCCGGTTGCGCTCATGCAGGTGACGCCCGGCGACCCTTACAAACCCGTGATTTGGGAAACGTACGCTGACATCATCCGGAAATCATCGAACAAGAATAAAAACATCGAGAAAATCGAGCGGTTCAGTTTTTACGAACGCGCCAGAAAAGCCTACGCGGTCATCGCTACCAGCGAAACATCGCTCTATGCCAACATTATCATTAAAAAAGGCGTTGTTGTATAACCGGTAACTATTCCAGGGACTTTGTCGCTACCAATTATTCAGTTTTTTAATGTCGGAGTATTCAACCTCGAAATCGATTTCAAAACAATCGACGAAACGCTTTTTTAAAACGGTAGCGAGGGCGGACGGGTCTTTGCAATAAAAAATGAACGCGCCGCCCCCGCCCGCGCCGCAGATTTTTCCACCGTACGCGCCATTCTGTTTCGCGAACGAATACAACTCTTCTATGTATTCGTTCGACGAGGCGGGCGCCAGACGTTTCTGCGCTTGAAAGTTTTTGTCCATTATGGCGGCGCACCCTAAAAAATCCCGCGCGGACAGCGCTTCAAAAAACTCTTTTCCGCACTCCGAAATAACGGCCAGCGCCGCTTTGCCCCGGGGCGTCGCGTGGTTTTCGTACACCTGCTCGACGGCTTTCTGCGCGTTGCGGGAAACTCCCGTATGAAGCAGCAAAAGGCCCTTTTTGAACGACTCGAGTATTTCTTTTGAAAATTGGTCATTAAGTGGCTTTGCATAGGAACCGCCGAATTCAAAACAATGGAACCCGCCGTGGACAATCGCGTATTGGTCCTGCCTTCCGATCGCCCAGTTGAGCTCTTTGTTTTCAAGATTGAACAGATCCTCGCTTATCGCGGCGAGGGTTTTTGACTCGGCATTGTAATTTCTTGAACTGATCAATTCCAGGAGCTTGACGGCGGTGGATGTGCTCAGGCCGCTGCCCCGAGGATACCCGGAAAAATTGAATTTTCCCGTTTTGTATTCTATCAACGGCTTGATGGCGACGTTCGATACGTATCCCGTTTCCCCATGCATGATGAAAGGGACGTCAGCCCAGCCGCCCGCGAAGTCTATGCGCAGCGGCGCTTTAAACGAAAAATTGATTTTGTCAATGATCCGGCTCGTTGAAGTCGGTTCCAAACCGTCCGGGACGATGCGAGGGACGAATTTTATTGCAACGCCATACTGATCACAAAACTTTTGTTTTTCCTCGATGCCTGAATCGTCGGTGTTGAGCACGAAAATATCGGGCCTGAGCTCTATGATTATTTTACCAAAATCAATTTTTCCCGGTAAAATCTCTTCGGTATTTAGAACGGCAAAGTCTACATCGTGCATCGCCGCAACCAGGTAAAGGCGGTTATTCTCCGGATTGACGGGCCTGCCGGGACCTTTTAATTGGCTGATAACGGAATCGCGGCCCACGCCAACGACCAGAATATCTCCCAGTTCTTTGCATTGATTAAAAAAACACGCGTGTCCGGATTGAAGAATATCGTAGCATCCCGTGCAAAAGACTATTTTTTTGTCCGGGCTCGCAGAGCGGAGCTTTTGCAGATTGTTTTCAGTCAATATTTTTTCTTTTATTCTTTCAAACATATCGAAGATATTCTTTTCTTTTTCTTGAAAAAAAATAACTATTTTGCGAAATTTTAGTTATATTGTAAGATATTGCAAAATAAGAAGACGTGGCCGCCTCTGTAATAGTACACTATTACAGAGGCGCGCTACTTTAAAAAATAGTCATTTAAAATATAGTATAATAAATTATAAGAAAGCGAGGTTTTAATGGGTATAAAGCGCATGTATTTCACGAGATTATCCGTGGCTTTATTCGTCATTGTTTCCTGGCAGACCATTGGATTTTCCGAGACGCATGTGGACACGCTTCTCAGAAACTACGTTGATTTACGATTCGGCATGATGATGCATTTCAACATGGACACGTATTACCCGAGCGATTGGGCAAATGCCCGCGTCAATCCTGTGGTTTGGAAACCCGACAGCCTGGATTGCGGCCAATGGGCCCGCGCCGCCAAGGCCGCGAAAATGACCTATGGCTTGTTAACCTGCAAACATCACGACGGATTTGTTATTTGGCAATCCAACGTGACGCCGCTTGTCACTCCGGCTTATACCATTAAACAAAGTTCGGTACCCACCATGGACGTGGTCAAGGCATATTGCGATTCATTTCGCGCTTATGGACTGCTTCCCGGACTATATTTTTCGGCGTATGACGTTGCGCAGGGCATCGGCAGCGCGGGCGGCAGTTGCCCATCCACGATGACCGCGGCGCAAAAGGCTTTTTTGTTGGCGCAAATAACCGAGCTGTGCACGAACTACGGACCTATTCCTCTTTTTTGCTTTGACGGATGGTCGTGGTGCATGGGACAAAATATTTTTCCCATGGACGTGGTCCGCGACACTATAAGAAAGATGCAGCCAAACTGCGTGATCACCGATCACAACGGGCTCATGCGCGGACCATGGGGCGCTGAAGACCTTTTCATGGTTGAGGAACCGAAAGGTATTTTTTGTCCTTCGGGAAACACCTATGCTTCGTCCCAGGACCAGACCATCACCGGCGCATGGTTCTACAACGGCTCATCTAATTTGATGACCCTGTCAAATATTGTTACAAGCCATCTTAACGTCCTTGAGCCGAGATATTGCAATTTTTTGCTTAATTGCCCGCCCAATACGCATGGAAAGCTGGATGCCGCAATCGTGTCGAGGCTGACGGATGTTGGGTCCTCATGGACACCGAATGCCCAGCGCGTTCCTTTACCCACACCGCCGCCTCGTATAGAATATCCCATCGTGCCGGTATCGGCGACCGGCGGGACCAATCCCGCGAATGCGATAGACGCAAAGATGGATTACGGATCGGAGACCGACTGGATAGGCACCGTTGGCGGAACGATTACGCTTGATTTGGGATCGGCGATCGCAAATGTCGGGGCCTTCGGGTACTTGCCGTCGCAGGCGGGCGCCTATACAAGCACATCGACCGCGGGAGAAATAACAACGCATTCGATCGCCGTAAGCACCGATAACAGCTCGTGGACAACGGTGGTCA
>JBAVGL010000185.1:0-21048 GCA_049684795.1 Chitinivibrionales bacterium
CATGGATGTAGTCCCTTATGCACGTGCCGTCAGCCGTTGGATACGTATTGCCAAAAACCGTAAGTTTCGGGAGTTTACCGAGGGCAACGTCAAGAATAAGGGGAATAAGATGGGTTTCAGGAGAATGGACCTCGCCGATTTCCGCGTCGGGGTCCGCGCCCGCGGCATTAAAATAGCGCAAGGAAATATATTTCAGGCCGTATGCATGATGAAAATCCTTAAGCATCCGCTCTATCATGAATTTTGACGCGCCGTACGGGCTCATTGGATCGGGCGCGGTTTGTTCGGTAATGGGCGTTTTTTTCGGAACCCCGTATACGGCGCACGTGCTGGAAAAAACGATGGTCGATACATTGCATGAATGCATTGCCGACAGCAAAGAAAGCGTGCCGGTCACGTTATTGACATAATATTTTTCGGGATCCTTTACCGATTCTCCAACATAAGCAAAGGCCGCAAGGTGCACGACGCCGGACGGTTTATATTTTTCAATGACCTCCCGCAGCCTGTTCCGGTCTCCGATATCGCCTTTTTCAAAGGGACCCCATTTGACCGACCATTCGTGTCCGTTGACCAGGTTATCGTAGCAAACGGGGAAATACCCATTTGCAGCCAGTTCTTTACACACATGGCTGCCGATATATCCGGCGCCGCCGACGACGAGAATGGTTGGCAAAGACGATTGCATGAATACGTTCGTTTTTTTCTACAAATGAGCTTTACACGGCGGGCCTTTGCCGGAGCCGTGAATGGCCGCCATTAGGCGGGTTATTGGACCGGCGCTATATAATAAATCCTGCGCGCGCCCATGTCGTAAAGTTCGATGACGGGCCCCGCCAGTTGAAGGCCGTTTTTTTTCGCGAAGAGGTCCTTTACCGAATAAAACTTTTCCGTTCCCGTGAAATTTGATAGAAAAGACCGGACGCGGAACGTTCCCACTATGGCGCGGGTCTTAGGCAGCACCTGGCTTTTATAAGGCGCATCCAGGTTGGTCAGCAGGGTGTCGGTGACGCACCCTGCTATGCTGCGCAGGTCCTGCGGCTTGACATTTTGCTGACCATCGTAAAATATTCCGATGCCTTTGGACGTCCATTGCATCCTCCTGGTTTTCAGGTATCGGTACACGTCGTGAAGGGCAAACCTGACACCGTCATAGGGGCCTTTGTGCTCTCGATACACGATCGGATAAGGGCCAGCCTCCGCAATTTCCAATGACAGCTTGTCGAACATGCCGGCATAAAAAGACGCGCCGAGGAAAATGACAAAGAGGACGATAATGATACTGCCGATAGTTCGCATTTTTACGCGGCCTGCAAAGCAGCCTCTTCAACCTTCACCGATACGATTGAAGAAACGCCCGATTCCTGCTGAGTCACGCCGTAGAGCAGGTCGGCCGCTTCCATGGTGCGCTTGTTGTGCGTCACCACGATGAACTGGGTCTTCTCCGCGAACGCGCGGAGCAAATTGACGAAACGGCCTATGTTCGCGTCGTCAAGCGGTGCGTCGAGCTCGTCGAGGATGCAGTATGCCGATGGCTTGACAAGATACAAGGCAAACAGCAGCGAAATAGCCGTGAGCGCGCGCTCGCCGCCGGAAAGAAGGTTTACACCCCGCATTTTCTTGCCGCCCGGCCGCACGTTGATATGGATGGCGGCTTCTAAAGGGTCGACGTTCTCCTCGAGGGTGACCTGCGCTTCGCCGCCTTCAAAGAGGGTGGTGAACATGGTGACGAAGTTCTTCTGCACCTGCTCGAAGGTGGCCAGAAATTGCGCGCGAGCCTCGCGGTCGAGCTTTTTGATGGCCTTGTCCAGCTCATTAAGGGCCTTTTGCAGGTCATCGCGCTGCGCGGTAAGTTCGGTCAGGCGGGCGTTTTCCGTTTCAAAATCGGTGAGCGCAGCCATGTTGACCTGTCCGATGCGTTTGAGACGTTCCTTGAACATGGTGATGTTTTCCATGGCCGTTGCTTCTTCGTCGTCGACAACGGGTATGGGCTCGGGCGGGGACTCGATGTCTACCTCGTAGGCCTGCCACATTCGTTCGCGGACGCGGCGCTTTTCCTGGTCAATGCGCGTCTGTTCGATTTCCATGCCGTGGAGCGCAGTGGCGACCTCTTCAAGCTGCGCCTGGTCGACCCGCACCGTTTTTCTTGTTTCGTCGAGTTCAAGCTGCATGCCGGCGTATTCTTCGCGCACGCGGTCCCGTATGGTTTCAAGGCGTTTGCGTTTCTCCTGCTGGACGCCGAGGTCTTCGAGCCTGGAGGCCATGCCGGTTTCGATGGCGGCGATGTCCTCCAGCGCCCGGCGTTTTTCTTCGATGATTTTTTCCTTTTTCAGGCAGGAGTTCGTATTATTATTTGTCAAGCGATCCACGTCGGCCCTTTCCTGCTGCATCCGGTTGGACAGCCCCATCATCTCGAGCTCGATGTTTTTCAGATGGTCGGCGTGGGTGTTGCGTTCTTTCTGGATTTCGAGGAGCGTTTCCTTGGATTTCTCAACCAATCCTTCAACCTGCGTCCTGCTAGCGACCAGCCCTTCCAGCAGACGTTCGGCCTCCAGGATTTTCGCCTCGATCTCCGCGATCCGGCCTTTTGTCCCGCCGCATTCCTCGCCGATGTTCCGTATTTTGGAACCGATGTTTTTTGCCTCGTTTTCATAATGCTTTATCGTGGTCTCCTGTTCCTGCTGTTTCTGGCGGCCGTGGTTGAGCTTTTCATCAACCTCGACAAGGGCGTATTTGGCCTCGTCGCGGTTGATGACGCATATTTCCTTTTCATGCACGATTTTTTCGTATTCGATCTGGAATTTTTCGATGTCCAGGCCCATTTTTTCAATCTGTTGTTTGCGCTGCAACAGTCCGGCCTGCTGTTTTTTCGAGGCCCCGGCGACGATAATGCCGTTTTCGCGGCATATGGTCCCGTCTTTCGAAATAAAAATTTCCGATGGATGGCGCAGGCTGAGATCCATGGCTTCATCGGCCGTTTGCGTGACCCATACGTGGTTGAAAATATGATCGGACAGCGCGGCGCACTCTGGGGAAGTCTGCACACTTGACCGCAGACTCAAGGCGCCGTCGATGCCGCGGCGCTGGGTCGGGGTGATTTTCCGCAGCCGCTCAAGCGAGACCATGCTCGCGGTGCCGGCTTTTTCAGCGGTCAGGTAACCCATGGCGCCCGCGAGTTGGGCGTCGGTTTTAAACACGACGGTTTGAATGGATGTCCCGAGGAACCGCTCGATGAGCCCGACGGTCTCCTCGTCTGCAACGGTAATAAGGTTAGCGACAATCCCTACAATGTCGGGTTTTTTGGCGGTCAACAGGGACTTGACGCCGGTTTCATAGCCTTCGAAGGCGGCATCCAGCCCTTCAAGGAATTTCAGCTGCGCTTTGCTTGAATCGATCCGGGCCTCAAGCTGATTTTCGCGCTCGACAAATGACCGATACGCCGCATCTTCCTTTTCGATCCGTGAAAGCAGGGACTCGCGGGACGTCGAAAGGTTCTGGCGCTCTTCAAGCTCGCTTGTAAGCTGGCGCCTGTTGGCGTCGATGGCTTCCTGGTACTCGACGATCCTTGCTTCGAGCACTGCGATTTCGCGCTGGTCATGGTCTATGCGCTCGATGCAATTGGCAAGGTTGGTTTTAAGGCCGCTTACTACATTGCGCTGTTCGCCCGTTTCATTGATGATATCAATCTGCTCGGCCGCCATGCGGTCGGCGCTTAGTCTGTATTCCATGACCTTGGCGTCGGCCCCCGTAAGTTCTTCCCTGGCCCGGACCACTTTCTGGCCGCATTCCTGCAGCTCGGCGCCGTGCTCAATAATGGCTTTTTCTATCTGGAGCCTGAGCGCGGTATTGCTCTCAATTTGCTCGCTCAGCGACTGCATTTCCTTATTGCAGCGGGCGATGTTTTCCTCCGAAAATCCGAGGCGTTCCTTTGAAACGGAAATATCGCGGTCCAATGCAATGATCTTTTCGTTGGCTTCACTTACGTTTTTTGCTGCGCGCTCAAGCTCCTGCTCTTTTTCCATTGCCAGAAGCTGCATTTGTTCAATGGTCGCTTCATGCGCGGAGATCGTCGATTTCAGCGCCGTGCGTTTTGCCTCCGCGACTTCCAGTTCTTCCTTGCGCTTGAGGATCGCCTCCGTATAGGCGATATAGCGTTTGTTTTCAAATCCCAATTCCAACGATTTGAGATTATCGAAATAACGTTTATACCGGTTCGCTTTTTCCACATGACGGGCGAGCATCCTCACCTGGCGGTCGGCTTCCTGCACCTTGTCGTTGATCCGCAGAAGGTCCTGTCTGGTGCGGTCGAGTTGGCGGAGGCTGTCGCGGCGCCGTTCCTTGTATTTTCCGATGCCCGCGGCTTCTTCAAAAAGGGCCCTGCGTTCCTCGGCCTTGTCGCTGAGTATCGAGTTGATCATGGAATTTTCGATGGTTGTATAGGCGCTGTTTCCAATGCCCGTGTCTAAAAACAGGTTGTGAATGTCTCGCAGGCGGCACGGCACCCGGTTGATGCAATATTCGCTTTCGCCGCTCCTGAAAATCCGGCGTGTTATGGCAACATCGGAATATTCCGTGGGAAGAATGTGTTTGGAATTTTCTATGGTGATCGTGACTTCGGCCATGTTCAATGGCTGCCGCTTTTGCGTGCCTGAAAAAATAACGTCCTGCATGCTGGCGCTGCGCAGGCTGGAGGCTTTCTGTTCGCCAAAGACCCACCGAACGGCGTCGATGACATTGCTTTTTCCGCAGCCATTGGGACCTATCACGGCGGTCACGCCTTCACCGAACTGGATCTCCGTTTTGTCCGCGAATGACTTGAACCCGAAAATCGACAGTTTACGCAGAACCATAGTGTTGTTCCTTCTATGTCGGGGCTACAATGGATAGATGTTTTAATCTTTCAAAGATACAATATCTTGCGTTTTGAGTCAATGTAAAAGATCATAAATTATAGTATTTATGGTACGAAATTTGTATATAAAATTATGGAATATCTATTATATATTTAATCTACACCACAATCGCGGCAGAAAGGGCGTCCTTTTGAACAAATTTCAATTTTTCATCGACAGCCCGAAAAACAGCGAAGCGGAAAAGATCGCGGAACATCTTCCTCCCGTTGTCCGCTATGCGTCCATTGATCCCGTAAAAAATGTCCGCATGATGTCAAAAGACCTTAAAGAAAATGACGTGCCGTTCGTTCTCGAACCCGACGGTGCGCAGGACCGGATCGGCCTTCCTTTTAAGCACTTTATTACCTTTGAATCGAGGCACATGATAAGGACGTGGTTATCGGGCAAGGACAGTGGCGAGATCATCGCGCAGGTTTTTCATCCCGACGAAACGTATGATTTAATCCTGATTCCGATCACTAAATACCGCTACCGGGAACATAAGGAGATAAAATTCAATAAATACGTCGATGTTCTCGCCTGTCCAACCTGTAAAGGCGCCCTTCTGCGCGACGGGAAAAATTTTTCCTGCGAAACCTGCCGCGCGCGCTACCCCTTTACCGGCAACGCGGTTGACTTCCTGCCGGAAAAACTCCGCGCGGAATTTTCCATCACCCCGACGGACAATGTGTCCGACTGGGGCCTGGACCAGCGGGTAATCGATACGGTCACCGCAAACCCCGGCAAACTCTATCTGGACGTGGGGGCGGGGTTTACCACCCGGTGCTTCGAAAATGTCGTTAACCTGGAAATCGTCGATTACCCGCCGACCGACGTCCTCGGCATCGGGGAAAAGCTGCCATTTGAGGACGCCTCGTTCGACGGCGTCATCAGCCTGGTCGTTCTGGAGCACGTTAAAGACCCGTTCGCCTGCGCCGGGGAGATGATGCGGGTGCTCAAACCCGGAGGGGAGCTGTTCTGCAGCGCCCCGTTCCTGCAGCCGTATCATGGTTTTCCAAACCATTATTACAATATGACGCATTCCGGACTTGTCAATCTGTTTCCCGGAATGGAAATCAAAAAAGTGGACGTCCCGGACTATCTTCATCCCATGGCGGCAATCACCTGGATACTGAATGCTTATACCTGCGGGCTGCCCGAGGGGCTGAGGAAACAATTTTTGTCTCTGACGGTCGAAAATCTGCTGGCCACGTTTGCAAACCATGATTATACCGACCATCCGCTGTGCAGAGAGCTTCCCCCGGCCGCGAAGCTTGCGATAGCCTGCGGCACGTTTATCCACGCGGTAAAGCCCGGCCAGGCCGTTGCCCCTAGTGGATGCTCCCCGCAATAACGCCGCGGGCGATTGACAGATCGCCTACCCCGTACGGTCCAACGGGCACCGCCGTGGCCGTAATGTCCGTCAGGTCCACGGTGCCGCCACTTTGCCAATCGAATTGTGCGACCTTCATGCTCAGAGTGTTATAGTCATACAGCGAGAGCGTATCGGCAGGGGTAATGTCGTAGGTGGTCGTGTTCTGGTTATAGTCGTATCGCGTAAAATGAAGGCGCGCGTGACGGTTGGTGATGTATTGGCTGTCCGCGGAAAAAACGTCGATGCGCAACTGGTCTCCGGTGGTGATGGTGTCCTGCGCGTAGTCCGCCGAATAGAAATGCATCTGCACGGTGTCGGCGTAGAACTTACAGGAGTTCGGAAACTGTCGGTTGCCCGGAAGATAGAGCGAATCGCCGCTGACGATGCCGGCAAACGTGATCACCGGTTTATACGGCACAAGGCTGAGCGGGGAGTTTTTTGAGCACGCCCCGGCGACCAGCAATGCCGCGCAAACCACTGACACAACGCCTTCAATTATCCGGGACCAATAAGACATTTACAAGGGACCTTCCAAAAAAAACGGGGACTTCCGATTGTCCCCGCTAATAAATAACGGATTTTCCTTCGATTTTTCAGTAAAAATATTTTTCGGACAAATGTTCCGCGTTTTGGTAGGCGAGCTTTTTAATCTGGCCCTTGACGCCGGAAAATACGAGTTTCAGGTTCTTCGTCTCATGCTGGGTATCGAGTATTTCGGGGTCGATTTTTGAGGATTTCTGCGCGACATACTTCTGGCCCTGGCCGTCCACCAGATAAAAATTTTCGGGATTGAGCCGCAGGGGATTATACGAGTTGTTGAACATGCACACGTCCATGGAACCTTTATTGTTTTTCGTTATGGCGAGGAGTATGTCGAATTTGTTAACGCGCTTGTCAAGTTTACCCTCGACGACCTTTGCATACCCCGAATAAACGTTGACATTCGCTTTCCTGATTTCCGACAGGAGTTGGGCGGCGCCGGGGAACGTAGAATCGTACACCATCACCAGTCCCACATAGTACTCCGCCTTGACGGCCATATCGGCATCCTTGTTGTCCTTGCCTTCGATGAACGCGGCGGAGGCCTGGTCAAAATACTGTCTGGTGAAATCGGAAATGATTTTCTTTTTCTTTTCCTGCAACTGCGAGGGGTTATCGCTGATGCCCATGGCTTTCGTTATCCAGTTCAGCGCCTGGTCCACCTGATAACGCACCAGCGAGGAATCGGCCATGAGACAGAGAAAATCGGTATAGCGCTGCTTCAGGTCGGAAGGCGAATCCTTGTTCAAAAGGCTGTCGAGGTCCTCCATGAACAAATGGATCGCGTCCATGTCGTAGGATCCTTCGCCGAGCACCATGTTCGCGCGGTTAAGCGTAATTTCCAAAAACCGCTGTTTGAACCTGTTGCTTAATTTGTTCCTGTCCGGCTGGGCCTTCAGCGCTTTCTGGTAGAAAATATATGCCCGCTTTTCAAGCATCTTTTTATCGTAGCCCTGGGCTTTTTTTGACTGGTTGTAGGCCCGATCGGCCTGGGATTCATAGGAACCCGCCGAGGAACACGACATTAAAAACATCAAAACGATTAAATTAAGGACCCCTACGGCAATCGTTCTCATCGACACCCTCCCTTAATAGAGTATATAAAAAACATCCAAAAGATAAATATAGATAAATTATTGCGCCACTAAAAGATGTTTTTTTCATAAATCATTGTCAACAAGAATAATTATTTTAAAACATGTCCTCGGAAAAAGAACGGGCCGCTCTTGAGATCGTTAAGCACCTTGCCGGAAACGGCCATCAGGCGCTGTATGCCGGCGGTTTCGTGCGGGACACGCTGTTGCGTCTTGACCAAAAAGGCGATATCGATATCGCGACAAGCGCAACGCCTGAAATTATTACCGGCCTTTTTCCCCAGGTCGTGGGGGTGGGCGAGCATTTCGGGGTGATGATCGTCATCGTCAACAACATTTCCTTCGAAGTCGCGACGTTTCGCAGCGACATCGGTACGGCCGACGGGAGGCACCCGCGCCATGTCGCCTATGTTGACGCGCGGCATGACGCCCTGCGCCGCGATTTCACCATCAACGGGATGTTTTTCGACCCCCTCGCCGGAAAGCTCCTGGACTATGTCAACGGCCGGGAAGACCTTGAAAAAAAACTGGTCCGTTCGATCGGGGACCCGCGCCTGCGTTTTGATGAGGATTATTTGCGGCTCGTCCGGGGCGTCAGGTTCGCCGCGCGGTTCGGGTTCGCCATCGAGCCTGAAACCTGGGCCGCCCTTCGGGAAAAGGCCAACGGCATCACGCGCATTTCGGCCGAACGCATTTTCCAGGAGCTTGACAAAATTCTTCTCGGGCCGCACCCCGACCGCGCACTCATTCTTTTGCATGAATCGGGGCTGTTAAAAATCGTGCTGCCGGAAGTTTTCGAAACCGTTGGCATGCGGCAACCGGAACAGTTTCATCCCGAGGGCGACGTTTTTACCCATACGGTAAAGGCGCTTTCGCTGCTTCACCGGCCGACGCGGACAGCGGCCTGGAGCGTGCTGCTGCATGATATCGGCAAACCGCCGACCCTTACCGTATCCGACCGTATTCGTTTTTCCAACCACCAGCATGTCGGCGCAAAAATGGCCGCGCGGGTCCTCGCACGCCTCAAAGCGCCCAACAGCCTTATGGAAAGCGTTTGCGAATGCATCGACAACCACATGAATTTCATGAATGTGACTAAAATGCGGCTCTCCACGCTCAAAAAATTCCTGGCGCGTGCCACGTTCGAAGACGAAATGGAACTTCACCGCGTGGATTGCCTGGCCAGCCACGGCGACATTTCGAATTATGAATTCCTCAGGCAAAAACAGCGAGAGATACCCAGGGATGAAGTAAAGCCCGGTCCGCTTCTTACCGGTAAAGACCTTATCGGCTTGGGCCATGTTCCCGGCCCGAATTTTAAAAAAATATTGGCAGAGGCCTATGACGCCCAGCTTGAGGGGAAAATTTGCACGAGGGAAGAAGCGATCGAGTGGGCAAAGAAAAATTGCCCCGCGGATAAAGGTATATAATGGATAAGAAAGCGGTTGTTCTTTTAAGCGGCGGCCTTGATTCCTCGACCTGCTGCGCCATCGCGAAAAGCGAAGGCTTCGAAATATACGCCATGAGCTTTGCCTACGGGCAGCGCCACCAGGTGGAACTTTCCGCGTCCAGGCGCGTCGCCGCGTTTTTCAGCGTCAGCGAGCACCGGATCGTGACTATTGACCTTGCCGCGTTCGGCGGCAGTTCTCTTACGTCATCGCTCGAAGTTCCCAAGGACCGTTTCGGTAAAAAGCAGGCCGGTGAAATCCCCAACACGTATGTTCCGGGGCGCAACACCATTTTTCTGTCATTCGCCCTCGGATGGGCGGAAGTCCTGGAATGCCGCGACATCTTTATCGGCGTCAACGCCCTTGATTATTCCGGCTATCCCGATTGCAGGCCCGACTACATCGCGGCGTTCCAGACAATGGCCAACCTGGCCACCAAGGCCGCGGTGGAAGGTAATAAGCTTATCATTCACACGCCTCTCATCAATTTGACAAAGGCGCAAATTATAAAGCTCGGCATGAATCTCGGCGTCGATTATTCCTTTACCCATAGTTGCTACGACCCGAGCCCCGAAGGCCTTGCATGTGGGGCATGCGACAGTTGCCTGCTTCGGAAAAAAGGGTTTGAGGAAGCGGGGATTAACGACGTAACGAGATATAGGGATTTAAAATAGAAACTTTTAACATGACAGGTCATTCAAAACGAAAGGATGGTTCTCCTATGAAAATCAAACATTTTTCAAAATTGCTTGCGGCCGGTTTTTTGTGTGTCTGTTCGGCCATGTCTCTTGCCGCCGGAAACCCGGACAGCGCGAACATCGCGCTTCCCAAACCGCAAATGGACAAGGGCAAGCCGCTCATGCAGGTTCTAAAAGAGCGCAAATCTACGCGGGAATTCAGCCCCCGGAAAATTTCCGACCAGGACCTGTCCAATATGCTGTGGGCCGGTTTCGGGATCAACCGACCGGAAACCGGCGGCAGAACCGCGCCGTCGGCCATGAACATGCAGGAAATCGACCTGTACGTGACCCTTGAGCAGGGGTGCTATCGCTACGACGCGAAATCCAACGCGCTTATACTCGTTGTCGCCAAAGACCTGCGCCCGATGGCGGGAAAGCAGGCTTTTGTAAAGGACGCGCCCGCCAATATCATTTTTGTCGCGGATTATTCCCGAATCAGGAAAAGCAGCTCGAACGATTCAAAAAGTTATTCGATCGCCGACGCCGCTTTTACCAGCGAAAATATTTACCTGTACTGCGCGTCCGAAGGCCTGGCCACGGTTGTCCGGGCTTCCATAGACAAACCGGAACTCGCGAAAGCCATGAAGCTCATGCAGGACCAGGAAATAATTTTCGGTCAAACCGTCGGTTATCCTAAGAAATAAAATTAAGAATCACTATTATATTCCCCCTTTGTCATTCCTTGATTAAGTTGCAAACATGCAACTCATCTTTAACAAGCGTGCATAATTGCACCGTCTTTACCAGCCTTTATTTTCATATTTATTTTTTCTAACTCAACTAAAATAAACATACTATGCGCTGACAGGTCTTTTGGCATGCCGCTTGTTTTGAATAGCAATATGTCTTGAAAATTCAGTAAACTTTTCTCAAGGGAGGACCGGATGAAAACTCTTTCACTTGCGGCATTTTGCGGTATGTTTTTATGCGCCGCCGCCTCGGCGGATTGTCCCTCGCAAAATCCCAACGACCAGCCAGTTTGCCTGTCCAAAATAAACATCGGCGGCCCCAGGGTCGGATTGACAAGCGTAATAGGGAAAGGGGACTTTGCCGATAAACTTGACCAGAACAAAATCGGCCATTTCTACAGCCAGTTCGGCTGGCAATTCGAATTCAAGGTCGTGCCGGAGGGAAACGGGCCGTCGTTCGTCATCGAAATAATCCCCATGCTGGGCGCCCTTGAGTATAGCACCGTGGTGCCGTCGGTCACCGTGCCCGTGGGCATCCGCATGCCCAGCGGCTGGGAATTCGGGATCGGGCCCAATGTGACCGCCGCCTCGGTTGAACAGGCCTCAAGCTCGGTTCTGATTGCATTGGGAAAGACTTTTTCCTATCGGGGCGTTGGCATTCCGATTAACGTGGCCGTTGCAAAGGGGCGTGGCGGCGTGGCGACTTCCGTGTCGTTCGGCTATGCGCTTATAAAGTCCCGGAATTCCGCCGAGGGGAGCTCGTCGTATTAGGTTCTGTAGGCGAATTATATACGCGTTTAGCGTAGATAATTACCCGTACAGAACCTTATCCACCTTGTGGGTTAGATATTCTTGTCTGAAGTATTTGCGCGTTTCGCGCGGATACTTCAGACTTAGAGTATCTTACCTGCCCTCAGACAGGTTAGATATTCTTATCTATTTGTTTACGCCCCTGACGAAAGGTATTTTTATTTGTCATCACGTTCCCATTAATCCTTTTTCCAGGAGGTCGTATGAAAAAACTCGTGATCATCGCCTGCGCCCTGTGCATGTGCGCGGGAAGCGTCAGCGCAAAATCCATTCTTGAAAAGAAGATCTTTTTCCTTAACCAGGCGGGAAAGGCCGACAGCAGCGTCTACTGGAAAATTTTCCTGGGCAGTTACCAGGCCACCCTCGAGCGAAAGTTTCCTGGCGAGGATTCAATGCCCGTCAGCACCGACTTCAACCTTACCCTGCTTTCAAGCGGTTATATTGAAGGGTACGGCATGGTGCGAAAAGGCCGCGTCGATTGCATGGGCGGGTTTGCGTCCGACAGCGCGGGGACCATTCAAAAAATCCTCGTCGACAGCATGGAATACATGATAACCAACGCAACCCAGGCGAAAATCAAAAACCGGCCGCTGATGAATGTTTTTGTCGACCTTGAAGGCAATAAAATCACCCTCAACAAACCCTTGACTTTAACAAAATATAAACTGGTGATCGTCGAGGAGGACCGTAATCTCAAGCCTCTCGGGGACGTCCCCATCACGTTCTTCGCGTTTTCCAAAAAGGCATTGCTTGCGGCCGAAAAAGCCGACAAGGAAAGCGCACCCAAATAGCCATGGCCCAGCCTCTCATACTGGACGGAAGGACGCTTGCCAAATCAATTGAAGAATCGCTCAAACGGCGCGTTGAAATGCTGCGGAAAAAAACCGGAAAGGTCCCCGTGTTGGCCACCATTCTGGTGGGCGGCGATCCGGCCTCGGCGACGTACGTCAAGATGAAGGGGAACGCCTGCGGCCGCGTTGGCATGACCTCGAAAAAAATCGAGCTCCCCGATTCAACGACCACGGAGCAGCTCATCGGCCATGTCGACCGGCTCAACGCCGATCCCAACGTCCAGGGCATCCTCCTGCAGCATCCCGCGCCGAAACAGATTGACGAACGCGCCTGTTTCGACCGGATTTGCCTCGAAAAGGACGTCGATGGCGTAACCTGCCTGGGCTTCGGCAGGATGGCAATGGGCGAAAACGCCTTTGGCAGCGCGACCCCCGCGGGAATCATGACGCTGCTTGGCCACTATAACGTTGACATTTCGGGAAAGCTGGCCGTGGTCGTGGGAAGGAGCCCGATCCTGGGAAAGCCTCTCGCCATGATGCTGCTCAACGCCAATGCAACGGTCCTTATATGCCATTCACGCACGAGGGGTCTGCCGGACGTGGTGCGGCAGGCGGACCTCGTGGTCGGCGCCGTGGGAAAACCCGAGTTCATCAAGGCCGACTGGATCAAACCGGGCGCGGTGGTTGTCGACGCCGGATACCATCCGGGAGGCGTCGGGGACGTCGACCTGAAACAGGCCGTTGGCCGGTGCGGCGCTTATACCCCCGTTCCCGGCGGCGTCGGCCCCATGACTATCGCCCTCCTCATGAGCCAGACCGTGGAGGCCGCGGAGCGAAGCTTTCTGGTCAACGGCTGATCCGCATTGCCGCCCGTATTGATGCATAGAGCGATTTTACAAGCGGCGGAGCATAGACTTTTTTCGCGAATTTAACGATATCGCTATCGGGTTTTTCTTTTTTTAACAGCGAATAGAAGACGGGCTTTCCCGTGTCGCTCCTGCCAATGCGCTCGTACAGCAATCGGCCGTTTCCGTTCCAGATTTGAATATGGACGCTCGTTTTCGCGGTGAATGAAACCGGGCGGTCATACGCCGGGCCGTTGTTGGCCCTCCACCCTTCGGGCTTGACGGTGAATTGCCTGACCGAAATCGCGTACGGCACAACTATGATGTTCACGTTATATTTTTCCGCAAGGCTTTGGATTCGCCTGGACGCCAGGAGCCGAAGCGCGGTATCTCCAGCAAGAAGGGAATACCGCGATGTCTGGAATCTTTCAACCGAGTCCGACGAATCCATCCGCGCGGGGCCAATTCTAAAATGCCGGGTCACTTCATACAAAAGCAGGCCGGTCGCGGCGTTCTGGAGAAAAGAGTCCGAGAATTGGGTGTCGGGCCTCAGCTGGGTATTATCAAAATATTCGACGCGCATGTTCTTGACAGGAAGGCAAAGCGCCGCCTGGCCGGGATCGTCAAGCTGGCCGCGGTCCGCTCCACAATAGACGGAGGAAGGCGGTGAACATGCGGCAAGGCACGCCATAAAGGCGGGAGAAAAAGCGTATACAAGTTTTTTTATTGCCGTGGTCATTGTCCGCCCCGTAAGCAAAGCGTAAAATCTGTTTTGCCCAATGGTCTAAAACTATATTATTGTCCTATGAAAGTATAGTGGTTGATGGTTTAACGAGAGGAGCGAAGTATGAAAAAGGTCATCCTTGCTTTTCTGGTGATCGCATGCATTATCGCGGTGGTCGTGGTCGTCGTTTCGGAAAAATCCTCGGGGCCCCTCAATACCGCGCGGAATCTGGAAAATGCCGGCAATTTTCAACAGGCGCTTTCGTCCTATCTTGTGTCATTATCGCAATTGACCGACGCGCGGCCCGTACCTAGCAAAACGCAGGCCGTCGCCACGGCGGCGGAAACCTGGAAGAAAGAACTGGACAATTATCTGTCATGGCTTTTGACCGCAAAAAGCGCCCGGTCCGACAATTTGCAAGCCGTTATCGAGGCAATCGACCGCTGCGCGAAACAGGTGGACCATCAAAACAATATTTATGACGTGTCAATTAAGAAAGCGGCTTTGGAGGATTATCAACGTTTATGGAAAGGCATCTTTTTCCCGGAAGGGGTGGAAATGCCCGGAAACCAGCTGCCCCTCATACAAAGGGCCGTGGACAACGGCGTTTCCATTATCTCGTTTTCGGGCAATACGAGTTATCGCTACGAGGGTATATTTGTCAATTGCGCAACGGGAAAAAGGACGGATTTTCAAGTGTACAACGACGGGCAGTCCTCGTGTCTGGCGGCGCCGGGAAATTACTATGTGTTGGTAACGGCCAAGGCCGTATTCGAATCGGGGAAAGTGTGGGTCTCGCCGCAGGACGTCCTTACGCTAACGGTGCCTGATTCCGCGTCGCTGATTTCAGCGAAGCTGAAAACCACCATCAAGCGGCGCGCCTGAGGTCGGTACGTCCATATGCAGGCGGGTTGGTTGCTTAATCAATTGAGAATAAATATATTTATTAGGTGAACGTAATTATTTCACAAAAACTTTTTTAAGGAGGTTTGCATGGTTACTAGAATGTGCGTTTTTTGCATGGCGCTGTGCGCTGCGCTTGTATTGTCAACGGGATGCGGTAAAAAAGTGACCAAAGTCGAACCCACGGCAAAACCCGCGCCGCAGCAACCTGCCCCCGCGCCGAAGGCTGAGGCCCCGGCGGTCGTCCAAAGTGATTCATTTAAAGTAGAGGACCTCGATGCAAAAATGAAGGAAATTTTCGTTCCGGTTTATTTTGCCTACGATAAATATGATTTGTCCTCGGAAGCAATCAGCACGCTTGAAAAAGTCGCATCATTTATGAAGGAAAAAACAACTGTTCGAATCCTTATCGAAGGCAATGCCGACGAACGCGGCTCTTCGGAATACAACATGGGGCTCGGCGACAATCGGGCGCGCGCGGTCAAGAATTATCTTACCGGCTACGGGATCAGCGGCGACAGGCTTGAAACGACATCGTACGGAAAAGAGCGGCCTGCTTTTCCAAATTGCGGCGAGGACGAATCGTGCCACTCCAAAAACAGGCGCGACGAGTGGAAAGCGCTCGGGAAGTAAACTGCCGGATACTAAAATTCACGAATAAGGCCTTACCGTGGTGCGCGGATAAAGGCCTTTTTTATTTTCTCATAGAATTTTTTTTCCTGGATTTTAACCCTGATCGCCGGGGCCAGTGATCTTCTTGACAATTGCGAAGGCGGCGACAGTCTGGACAACATGGGTGGATCGTGGTTCACCTATAATGACGCGGCCAACGGAAAAGTCCCTACATTTACAAGCCATAGTTAAGCGATTAAAAAACCTCTTGACCCCTCCTTGCCGGAATTATACAATCAAGGTGAAAGAATGCAGCAGTCCTTAAAGAAAATTATCATTTGCAGGTAAAGACAAGCGAATTTCAAATGATTTTACGGTAGGGACGAAGCAAAAAAATTCTAAGAAGGGTAATAAACACGCAATTCAATTTATACGCTTAAATATTTAAACGGTTAACTTCATATTGTTTTAATAACTTATTGAAAATAAAGGAAATAAAATGAAAACAACAAAGACGTTTAAGACCCAGTTTGTTATGAGACGGAAAGAAAGGAGGCTTATTATGCACAACATAGCTTTTTCTTGCGTCCTTTTTTTAATTTGTGCTTTGCCGATCAATGCAAAAGTGAAATCTTCCGGGAATCAAATCGCTTCCCATAAAGAAAACGCCTCAGACAGGACGTGCATTCTAATTGCCAGACCTGTATGCGCTGCAAAAACTAAGAATGCGGATGATACATGGTTTGCCGCGTTGTGTGAGGCCTATTATCAGCTGCGTTTAGGGTCATTAAAAACCGTTGATGTCGTGGCGTCGGAAAGTCTTTTCCAGCGTATTCCTAAATACAGGGATTTTTCACAGGAGATTGCGCTGACCGAATATGCCGATCTTATTGCCAGGTCCCACGCGGGATATGCGCTGGTTCCCAAATATGAGTTGATGGCCGGCGGCAAAGAATTTTCCTATTATGCCGAAGTAGTCCGGACTTCGGACAATAAAAGCCTGTTGGCTTTTGAAAAAATAGGTTCCATTGAAAACCTGGGCCGCGTGCTTGATTCATGCATTGTGTGCATGCAGAAAGACGTACACATTTTCAGGCCCGACCAATTCACCGGATCGTTTCAGGCATCGCTCCTGGGAGAAAACGGAAAAAACCTTCTTAAAAACTGCAAGCAACTGGGGGCGCTTTTGCTGAACGACAATTATGCTGGATCGGAAAACCCCGTAAAAATCGCGAGGGCATACAAAACGCTTGTGAGCAATAATCCCCGCATGCTTCTGGCCGTTTATGCCGCGGCGATTGCCAACATGAGAATCAACGATTTTGCCGCTTCCGCGGAACTGCTTGACAATTTTGCAAAGAGCGTTCGCGATTACGCCCCTCTTTTCCCTGCGCTTTGCAAAAGCTTTAGAATGTGCCGGAAGTATGATGAAGCCGAAAATTGTTTTGAAATGGCAAAAAGCGCCGGCTTTTCTTCGGTCCAGCTTCTTCTGGAGAATGCCCTTGCGTATCAGGCCACGGGAAACATTACTAAGGCCGGCGAGATGTACGCCGCGATACTCAAAATTGATCCTAATGAACCGGACGCATTGAGATTTTGCGCATGGCAAAGCAACGAACAAAATAAAGCCGGAGAGGCTTTACGCTATGCGGATCGGCTGCTGGCGACGTCGCCCCTGGACGGCAAGGCGTTGCTTGAAAAAGGCAGGAGCCTGTGGCTCTTGAAAAAATACGATAAGGCAAGCGAAACCCTGCGGCTGGCGAACATGCAAATGACCGACGACCCGCTTCCCGTGCTGTATTTAGGCGACGTTTGCAGGCAAACGGGCGATTACGCGCAGTCGTCGGCATGCTACGAAAAAGCCAGCGCCATGATGCCGGCCGATCCTTACGCGGGGCTCAAGGCCGCGGAAGCCTACTGCATGGCGGGTAATGCGCAAAACGCGCTTTCAATACTTAAAAAACTTGAACCGAAATTCCCCGGCAACACGATGCTCCTTAAAAAAATAGGCCTGCTTGAATGTCAATTGGCCGACAAAATTAACGCCAGGAAACACCTTGAAAAATATGAGGAAAACGGTGAAAAAGACGGGACGGTCTTCATGTCCCTTGCTTCCGTATACGCGGGTTTAAACGAGGACGATAAGGCAATCGACCAGTATTCCCGGGCGCTTTCGATCATTGACGACAAGTCCCGCTGTGAAATTGAACTGTCGAAATTGTACCTGAAAAAAAACGAACCCCAAAAAGCGATTGTCAACCTGTCCGACATCATATCCAGGAGCCCGAATTTCGACCATGCGAATAAATATCTTGGCGATGCGCTAGCGATGGCCGGGGACAGGAAAAAAGCCGCCATGTACTATGAAAAAGAGAAGTCGCTGTTCGGAGACAAAGCGGAATGCGAGGAAAAATTAGGGAGCGCATATTTTGAACTCAATAAAATGTCAGAAGCGGAACGGGAATATCTTAAACTAATCAAAACCGATACGGCCAACAGCATTGCGTATTTCCGTCTGGCAATTATAGATCTGAAAAAGGGGAACATTGAAGCCGCAGATAAATTTTGCCTGCTGGGGGAGCGACATGCGGGTGGAGACGCCGACCTGTATTTTCAGATCGGCCAGGGCTACATGGATGCCGGCATGCCCGATAAGGCCGCCGGGTTCTATGAAGAAAGCCTGCGGCTTTCCGGCAAAAACATCGAAGCATGGCGGAAACTTGCCGCCGCATTGATACAGGTACAAAAAGACAGCGCGGCAGCCGATGCATGTCTCAAAGTCTTCGAATTCGACAAAAACCAGTTTAAAGATTATCTGGTTAAGGCCGCCGAGCTCAACGGACATATGGGCAGGAGTGAAAAAGCCAGGGGACTTTACAACAAATTCCTTGACTTGGGATTTGTGAGCCAAAGCGTCACCGCGGAGCTTTCGAGGATTGAATTTCTGAATAAAAATTACAAACGGGTGATTGAGCTGCAAAAAGATATGGCGGAAAAAGCCTCCCTGGAACTGTCCCTCATGCTTGCGGAATCGTATTGCGCGACCGGACAATTCGACGAGGCCCTGCCCTGCTGCGCGCGCGCGCTTGCGCAAAGCCCTGATAACAGAAAGGCGCTGGAACTAAGCGCCCTTGCGAATGAAAAATTAGGCGACGGCACAAAAGCGCTGCTTATTCAGGAAAAATTGATGGGTCTGCCGGGCGGCAACATACAGTGGCGCCAGGACCATGCATTTCACGCGGGACAGCTCTATGAAGACCAGAACCAGAAAGATGAGGCGATCCGGGCCTATGAAAAAAACATCGGGGATTACCCAGAAGATATGCGTAACTACGAACGCGCCGCCGCCCTTTGCATGGCGGAAAGAAACTGGAAACGGGCCGAAGGCATTCTGGAAAAAGCCGTTAATTTGACTAATGCAACACCGCTCCTGCGCAAAATGCTGGCACAGAGCTTTGCAGCCCAAGGCAACAGGATTAACGCCATAGCGCAGTACAAACAATTTTTGTTAATGGCCCCTCAAGATTCGACGGCTTGGGATGAACTGGGGACGGTGCTCTTTGAGCAGGAGCATTACGCGGAGGCCAAGGAAGTATTGCAGAAAGCAACGGCCCTGATGCCCCGTAATTTCAATTGTTTTTCTTTGCTGGGTTCCTGTTGCATGCAAACGGGAACAATGGCCGAGGCCGTTCCCCCTTTGGAAAAAGCCCATGCGATAAACCGCAACGATAGTAAGGTAATGGCCAATCTTTCCAATTGTTACAGGAAAATCGACGACAAAAAAAAGCTGCTCGCCCTGCTCACGGAATGGATGTCCGTGGAACCGCAGAATGGGGCGGTCCTTAAGGAATGCGGTGAATTGCTGCTGGGCGCCCAGAAAACGAAGGAGGCCGTAGTTGCGCTGGAAAACGCCTGTTCCGTGGATTCAACCGACGCGCGCGTGCATGCATTGCTTGCAAAGGCGTACGATAAACTGGGAAAACCGGGCCCACAGCTGGAGCACCTTGCAAAGGCGGTCGCATTCGATTCGAACAATGCGGACATGCTCTATGAAATGGGGAAATTCTTTAATGTGCGGAGGCAATTTTCCAGAGCCCAGCCTTATTTGCAGAAATCAATAGCCCTGGATTCTCTCAATGCCGCGGCGCACTATGAGTATTCCTGCTTGCAAAGGGCGCAAAAAGATTACCAACAGGCTTTCAATGAGGCAGACGCGGCCGCGCGATGCGAACCGTATAACGCAACGTACCTTATGCAGCAGGTCCAGACCGCATATCTATGCGGGAAAAAAGATTTTGCCTTCAGGATAATCCAAACCCTGTACGCTCACGACGGGTCTTCGCTGGAGATTTTACAGTGGGCCGGACTCCTGTTTAAAGAATGCGGGAGCGTTGACAGCGCCAAACAAATCCTGGAAAAGGCGGTTTCCATGAGTTTGTCCTGTGCTTCCTGCTATAAAAACCTCGGTGACATTTATCGAAGCGAGGCGAGCTACGAAAAAGCAATTAAAGCATACGGGCAGGCGCTTGCGGTAGGATCGTTTGACGAGGAGGCCGCTCTGGGACTGGGGATCTCTTTCCTGTATTCGGGCGATAAAAGCAGGGCGCGTCAGATGTTCGAGAAAATCGTGCAGCAAACCCCCACGAGCGACGAGGCGTTGTACTGGCTCTGCTCAGTGTACAGTGGGCTGGATAAAAAGGAAAAAGCGAGGGATGTTTTTTCACGGTTGAGCGGCGGGCGGAAAAGCGCCTGGATCTATTGCACACAGGGAGAATTCTCCGAGGCCGAGGGGAAGACCGATGAGGCGCTTATTGCCTTCACCGTTTCGGCCAATTTAATGCCCGAAAACTCCGTTGCCCATGCCGGTGCCGGTCGGATGAATTTGGCAAAACGGCAGTATGAAAAGGCTGTAGAAAATTTCGGCAGGGCCTTGGCCCAGGACCAAAGTAATGCCCGGTTCCTTTTAGGGCTTGGCGAGGCCTACGAAGGCCTTGGACAAAACGACGCGGCGAGGGAACTTTATGTGAAAGTGGTTTCAAAATCTCCGAAGGAGCCGGATGCCTATGTGCTGCTTGGCGGGATCCTTGGTAAGCGACAAGACCATCAGAAATCGGCCGAGGTTTTCAAGGAGGGCCTGTCGTATTGTCCCCATAATGCACGGCTTTATTATGCTCTTGCTCATGAATACAGACTTCTGGCCCAGATCGGCGATGCCGTTAAAGCGTATAAAAAAGCCATTGCCGTTTCAAACGACGATTATGCCGAGGTTGCCGAGGTTGCCGAGGCCTACAGGGACTTGGGTGACATTTACTTTTATGAATTAAAAGACGGCAAGGAGGCGAAAAAGTATTATCAGAAATACATGAAGAGCGGCGGCAGGGACGAAAAGGTCGTCCAGTTCGTTACCAGCATGAAAAATTGACAATCAAGAATGGTCATGTTCCACAAATTTCCGGGGACGCAGGGGCGAATGATCATTCGCCCCTGCTCTTTTGCGGGCGCAGATGTCAATTCCGGACCTGTCCTGCTCCGATTGCTCCGCGGCGCTTTTTATTACGGCATAAAAAATTTATTCTCCCTTGGAC
>JBAVGL010000186.1:0-2195 GCA_049684795.1 Chitinivibrionales bacterium
GATTGCCGCTCCCGTGGGTCCGCGGCCGCGTTCGGTGTCGGCCCAGGTAATGTCCAAATGATCCAAATAGCCGTCATCAAAACCCGCGGAAGCCACCGGCGTCACGGATTTGCCGTCATCGTTTTCCGCGTATCCTATCCAGACCATCATATGACCGCAGTCTTCAGTAATAATTTTACAAACTTCCTTAAGGTACTGTTTCTCGTCCTCCGCCCGCATCATCACCTTGCTGCTTTTATTATGCGCCTTGAGGGTCCGGTTTAGTTTTTGCAAGGACTCCTCGGCCTTTTTGCGCTCCGCGATGTCACGCTCAAGTTCGGCGCTTACGTGCTCCGCTTCGAGGCGGGCCCTTTCGGCGTCTTCGATGAGGTTGAGCGCGGCCTTGCGGGATTCGCGGAGGCTTTTATTGGCGGCCTCGAGTTCTTCGGCGTGGCGCTTTAGCTCTTTTTGTAAATCTTCGGAAGCTTTCTTGGCCTGTATACGTTCAATGGCATAGCGTATGGACCGGGCCATTGCCCTGCCGTCCATTGAGCCCTTGACAAGATAATCCTGCACGCCGTCATGGATCGCTTCCACGCCCAATGTCTCGTCGGCCAATCCGGTCAACACGATCAACGGAAGATTCGGGGCCGTTTTCATGACGCTCAGGTAGGTGTTCTTGCCCATGCTGTCGGGAAGCCCCAGGTCGATAAGCCCGACGTCGAAGGGGGTTTCGCGCAATTTTTCCGTGGCCGTGTCGAGCCTGTCTGTCCAGGTCACTTCAAAATTTTCTCCCGTTGCCTCGGCTAATATGCCTTGGACCAGGCGGGCATCCGAGGGGCTGTCTTCCACAAGAAGGATTTTTATTGGTTGCGGAATGGGCATAGCGTTAAGGAAATTCGTTAAAAACCTAACATTTATTTTTTTTATTTACCTCACCTCTCGGTCCCCTCTCCTTGCTAAGGAGAGGGGAAGACGCGAAGCGACAGGGGTGAGGTAAATTAGGATATCATGAGTATTATATACCTTTATTACGGCTTCGCCGGAAGCACGACCACCGACAGCCAGAAGTGCTCTATCGATTGGACCACTTCAATGAACCGTTCGAAATTAACCGGCTTTGTAATATAGCAATTCGCATGCAACTGGTATGACCGTAAAATGTCCTGCTCCTCTTTTGAGGTGGTAAGCACCACTACGGGAATGGTTTTTAAATCGGGATCGGCCTTGAGTTCCTCAAGGACTTCGCGGCCGTCCTTGCGGGGCAAATTCAGGTCGAGCAGGACAAGGTCCGGCCGCGACGCGCCGGAGTATTTCCCCTTTCGCCGAAGAAATTCCATTGCTTCAACCCCGTCCTCCACATGATCTACCTGGTTGGTCATCTTGGCAAGACTCAGGGCCTTGACCGCGAGCTTTGCGTCGCTCGGACTGTCTTCTACCAGAAGTATCCGTATTGACCGTTGCGTCGGTTCATTCATGCTTTTTCTCCTTTACAAGTATATATGAATATTTTTCTCCAGTAAAATTATTTGATTTTAGGCTTCCGTTTCGCGCCCCCTAAATCCGAGAAACCTCAACCCGCTCTTCGAGCACCCTTCTCCTTAGTAAGGAGAAGGGGGGGGAGATGAGGTAAAAGTCCCCGGGGGGATTAATCCCGATCGGGAATTGTAAAATAAAACCTGGCGCCTTCGTCGGGCCTGGATTCCACCCAAATCTTGCCGCCATGCCGCTCGACGATCCTTTTGCACACGGCCAGGCCGATGCCGGTGCCTTTGTACTGCGTGCGGCCGTGGAGCCTCTGGAAAATGAGGAATATCCTCTCGAAGTATTGCGGTTCCATGCCGATCCCGTTGTCGGCGACGCATATTTCCCATTGTCCTTCTTTACGCATAGCATTTACGGTTATTTCGGGTCTTTTAGGCCCGTGGAATTTGATGGCATTGCCGATGAGGTTTTGAAGCAGTTGCGTCATTTGCGACGCGTCGCCATAGACTTCCGGCATGTCGCCGCCGGTCACGACGGCGTTAGCTTCACCAATGGCAATTTTCAGGTTTTTGATCGCGTTGTCAAAGGCCTCCTTCATCGGGAACCTGGTGAACTTTTTTCCCCTGGTGCCGACCCGGGAATATGAAAGCAAGTCTTCGATGAGCCGCTGCATCTGTTCGGCGCCCTCTACCGCGGAGTCGATGTATTCCTTGGCTGCTTCATCTAATTTT
>JBAVGL010000187.1:0-1924 GCA_049684795.1 Chitinivibrionales bacterium
ATCGAATATCGAATAAACGGCAAATTTTACGCAACTGTGTTTCTCCTGCAGTTGGACTCCATGTTTTTGAAGCGATTGAGTTACACCGAAACCATTGTTTTACCGAAGCCGGCAACGCAGCTGACAATCGGCAATCACGGATATAATCACATGGATCAAAAACCAATTGAAATCACACTCCTCACTGTTCAGCCATTATTTAGTTTGCGGCGCCTAGCTGAATATTTTGATCTCTACACCGAGGATGGACGCCCTGCAACAGATTCAATCCTTGAATGGTGGCATAGTGGCAGAATTCCGCCGCCGGATATCCGAATATCACGCAAGGCCGTTTTTTGGCTTCACGAGACGATTGACGAGTTTGTTCGGAATGGGGGAATACGGTGACAAAGCATTCCCATGAAGTATTTTTTAGGCAGCCCAGCTGTACGCTTGTATCCGGAACGGGAGCAAGAGTATGGCATCTATAACCGACCTTGGGAATGGACGGTGCAAAGTTCAGTGGTATGATGGCCAGGGGCTTCGGCAACGTCGAGTACTTCCCAAGAAAAAGGCGCAAGAACTGTATGATCAGGTTTGCGCTAATCAGATCTTTGAAAAATCGGGGTTGAGCCCATCATTGGGCAAAAACGCGAAGAACTTAAAAGGCATGATCTTTCGTGAAATTGCTATCCCTTATCGCGAATATCTTAGGGGAACAAGGGCAAAGGGAAACGTCTGTTATATAGATCGATTGATTGACAAATGGGGCGACTGGCGGATCACTCAGATCACAGTCGGACAGGCGCGTCCATGGATTTATACGTTCCTCAATGAAGCCGTTAAAAATGGCGAAATGGCTGTTTCAACTGTCAAGAAAATTGCCGTGTATTTCAAACGGGTCTTTTCTTACTCCATTGAGGAGTTGGAACTTCTTTCACAGAATCCCCTTGCTGGATTGATAAACAAAAAACTGAAAAAAGAATTCAAAAGAATTAACAAGCGGACGCGGACGATATCCGTTGATGAATTCTGGAAACTGCTAAAGGACTTTCCTGTTTGGTTGAAACGGGTCATTATCTGCGCTTGGTGTTCCGGTATGCGGGAAGA
Source organism: Chitinivibrionales bacterium (assembly GCA_049684795.1). Classification (GTDB taxonomy): domain Bacteria; phylum Fibrobacterota; class Chitinivibrionia; order Chitinivibrionales; family FEN-1185; genus JBAVGL01. Next base: position 1,090 of record JBAVGL010000187.1, read on the forward strand.
TGAGATCCTTAACTTGCGTTGGAGGCAGGTTAACCTAATTGAACGATTAATGGACCTGCAGGCAGAGGAAACCAAAGAGGCAGATAATAAGTCTCCCGGCATTGAGCAGGAATTGTATGACGTCTTAATTGAAATTCAAACTGAGCGAAAAACGAGCAATCCAGAGGATTATGTTTTTCTTTCTGTAAATGGAAGGAAAATATATCCGGATTACCTGAGGCATCGGTTCCGGCAGTGTGCGGACAAGGCTGGTTTTATTGGTCTTAGAATTCATGACCTCCGTCATAGCTATACCGCACGGAAGCGGAGGGAGGGACATGATAGAAGCGTAATAAAGGCGCAGACCGGGCATCACACGGATTCGATGTTCAATTGGTATGATAAAGTAGACCAATATGAAATTCAGGAAATGGCAGGATGTTCTCTTGTCAATTCTGACGAAGTCAAGGACGATATTGACCGGCTCTTAAGGAAGGCAAGGGAGAAAGGAATTCCGCTTGGCGCGATACAGGCTCTTATCGGACGCCTGTGGAGAAAGACCGTTTAAGATATCGTTTCTTAAAAAATCCTGCCGTATTTACTTCCGCAAACTTCCGTTGACTTTTCATGAAGATCATGCTTAAAATTGAGGTTTTGGAAAAATCCGTGGGCAATTTTGGGCATTTTCAAAAAACAAGGACCTACGGATGCTCTGTAAGTCCTTGTTTTTAAAGTGTGCCTTGAGAGAATCGAACTCCCAACCTGCGGATTAGAAATCCGCTGCTCTATCCAGTTGAGCTAAAGGCACAAAGAGGTCATTTTTCCATGTAAAACAATATAAAAAATACAAAGGGAA
>JBAVGL010000188.1:0-20218 GCA_049684795.1 Chitinivibrionales bacterium
GGCTCATGTTCTTTGCATACACCAGGCTGATGAGCGTTTTGTCATCCAGGGAAAAACACTTGCCTTTAAATTCCTCGGCTTCCGCCTTGGCCTCGGCGTCGTCCCCGGCGCCCCATGCCCTGCGAACGACCGCGAGGTTTTTTTCCGGGCCGCGGAGGCTGATTGTCAAGCGGTCGCATGAAATCGCGAAGGGGATGATTTCGACCATCCGGTCCAGTATCGCGTCGATGGTAAGGTTCTGGAAAAAATCCTTTTCGATCGAACTCATTGAAACGATGCGCTTGTGTTCCAGCCGGTGTTCGGTCGACATATACGCATAGTATACCGTGGACCCCACCAATTGCGCGATGCTTGACAGATAATTATGGTCTTCGTCGGAAAAATGTTTTATTTCCGTGCTGTCGACTATTATGGTGCCGCGCTCAACGCCTTCGGCCATTATGGGGCTGGCCATGAGCGACCGGATCCCCGCGTCCTTTTTATAGTAATACAGCGTCATGGAGTCGGTGACGATTTCATGCAGGTTGAGCTGCTTGAGCCCGTCCTTTAAAAAGCCGCCGATGACCCCCACGCCCGGATAAATGACCGCTTCATGGTTGATATGTTCGCTTTTTGAATAGCAGCGCCTGATGCGATAGCCGCCGTCGGTCGTGGGAAAAAAGATCGCGACGGTGTGCCCGTCAAGACGGCCGCGCAGGACCTGTATGTAGCAGTCAAGGAGATCGTCGACGATTTTTTCCATGGCGATCCATTGCTCTTTCCGGTATTGGGCGCCCAGCACTGAAACATTGACATGGGCAACTTCCCGGGACACCTCCTGGCCGACGGACTGTAAAAGCGTATGAGGAACTGACGTGCTTTCGGCGGGAAAACCCGGAGAAGACGAGGGCCTTACAATCCTTATCGACATCGCCAGCCATACTCCCGCGCCGAGGAATGAAAGCGGCACGACGATTGATTGCAGAGTCCCCCCGATGCAATGGGCAATCAGTCCCACGCAAAGAATGACAAGCCCCGGCAGAATTCTCCGTTTTCCGTGTTTCATCGGCTCCCCGCAAAGGCGGTATTACTTTTTGTTAAGAACATTATCAATGACTTCGAGAATTGCCTCTCGATTAAACGGCTTGGAAACGACCCCGCTAAACCCCATATTCAACAGGCTCTTTACATTAAGTTTTTTTGCGAATGAGGTTATCGCTATCACGGGGACTTTCGAGGTCTTCTGTGTTTTACGGAGATTATTCAGAAATTTGATGCCGTCCATGACCGGCATCATGATATCGGTTATGATAAGATCGGGAACCAGCTCCTCGGCCGTTTTCAACCCTTCAAAGCCGTTCAGAACGGATGCGATCTCAAAATCATCGAAGAGGAACACTTCGAGCAAATCGAGTATGTCATGATTATCATCGATTAAAAGCAGTTTTTTCTTGCCGGCCATCATCATACCTTTGCGTACAGAAATATCGCAATGATCGAAAACAGAATATTACCCACCCACGCCCCCAGAAGCGCGGGGATCTGGCCGTTCTGCGCAAACGCCAGGCTGAACTGCGAGATGATCCAATATGAAAAAGCCAATAGCAGCCCGATGCCGAACAGCACCGCCTCGCCTTTTCTTCCCGCCCGGGCGGAGATGGAAATCCCCAGCAAAATCACTATAAAATTCATCACTGGAAGGGCTATCTTAAAATATAACTGCGCCTTGTATCGAGACACATCCTCCCCGCGCCGCCGTGTTTTATCGGCAAAGTTGCTCAGCTCCCAGTAGCTCATCTCTTCCGGGCTTTTAATCTGCACAACCATGTCTTTAGGACTTACCTTTAAGATTGTATCCAAAAGCGTATCGAATGTCAATACCGTCGAGGAGGTCGCGTCAAACGAGCGGATGGTGCCTTTTGTAAATTTCCACGATCCGTTTTTGTACCCGGCCCCTTCCGCGATGATTTTCCGGGAAATGCCGTTGCCTTCATAGGTCTCGCGCCACACGCCGCGCGCCTGGGCCTGGCCGGTGCGCAGCTCCTTGAAGAAGTAAATGGTCCCTTCATTGCCGAAATAGTAAAAATCCCGCCGGTATTCCTGCCCCTCGGTCACGGCGCCTTTTTGTTGCGTCTTGTCTTTTCCGATATTTTGGGTCAACTCGCGGCGCAGGACATTGGCCTTCGGCAACACTTTTTCGCCCATATAAAATCCAAGGAACGCAAGGACCATGCCAAGCAAAAGCAACGGGGCGGAAAGCTGCCTGACGTTCATGCCCGATGTCTTCATCGCGGTCAGCTCGTTCCATCGGGTCATCGAACCGATCGAAGACATGGTGGCCAGCAGGATCACGATGGGTGAAATGAGCTGGATCAGCCACGGCAGGTAATACCAATAGAACAAGGCGATTTCGTAAAGAGAAGCGTTTTCAAACCGCCCGAGGTTCGAAACGTAGTCCACGACCACGAATATAACGGTGATTCCCAGGAAAAATCCCGCAAGCCAGCCTATAAATTTCCTGATGAGATAAGTTGGAAGCGTCCCCGCGACCATGCGCACGAAAAAATAAGGAACATTACCCAGACTGCGCATGGTCCGTTCGATTTTGCCGGGCGCCTTCGGACGGGCACCCGGTTTCTTCCGCCTCAGCCAATTCCAAAATTTTATAAAGGGAGCAATAGAAAAGAATTTCGTCTCACGCTTCATCATCAGCAGGAGAACGACCGCGCACGCGCCTATGAGAATATTTCCCGACCACATGGCCGCAAACGGCGAAATGACGCATTTGTCCGCCATGGCCTCGCCGCCGATCAAAAGGGCCCAGTAAACGATAAAGAAAAAGACGCTGTAGCTCGCGCCGACGGCAATGCCTCCGCGTTTTGCCATGATTCCGAGAGGCGCCCCGATCAAAACGAACACGATGCAGGCGATGGGCAATGAAAATTTCTTATGCACTTCAACCATATACGTGCTTATCTGCACGTCCTGGAACCTGATTCTTGACAAAAGGCGGCCTAACGAGCTCTGTTTTTTTTTCTCTTCCGACAGCGCGCTAAAGCTGGCAGGGCCAAAGCCCGCGGCCCAGGCGGCAAAAGACGGTATTGAGTCCGGCCAGAGGGTGTCGGGCGCGGTCGCGTGACCGGAATGGACGCTGAGCGAATCAAGGGCATGTATCCTGGAAATGAGTTTCATGACCTGCGCGTTGTGCTCAATAAGGTAACTCTCCCGGGTTTTTTTATACCCTGCTATCTGATCGAGCATCATTTTCGAACTCATTTCCCGGTCGCTGCGATACTCGCTGTTGGTGCGCTTCAGCTCCGTATCGGGGTTTTGAAGAAAAATCACCTGTCTTTTGAACCGGCAGACAAAATACTCCTTTTTATTTTTACTGTTGACACGATGGGTCTCGCCGTTGTACAGCGTCAATTCCATGTGTTTCTCATCGCGCGTCAGTTTCACTTCCCCCGATTCCGCGACGGTCGTCGACGGGTCTTCTCCCGGAACATCGGAAAAGATCCGTACCGTTTTAAGCACGCCGGTTTTCGGATTAACTTTTTTTACCCAGAGCGCATAATCGGGAAAGTCGCGGATAAGTATCCCGGGTTCGATGAGGACCGCCGGTCTTTTACGGCTGATGTCGGAGAGCAGGTTTGCCGCCCGGTGGTTCGCGTCCGGCAAAATGAGGTCATTAAAAAAAATGTTGAGGACGGCAAATATGCAGGCGGCGAGAAAAACCGGTGTGATAAGGTAGGTCAGGCTCTGCCCCGTGGCCTTGACCGCCATGATCTCATTATCGGAGGACATTTTTCCGAATGTCATGAGCGCGGATGTCAGGATCGACATGGGAATGGCCAACGCAATGATCCATCCGAGCTGGATGACGAAAATTTCCAGCACGACCGACATCGCCAGCCCCTTGGAAATGATTTTGTCAAGGAGCTGCACGGCGGTCTGCATGGTAAAAATGAATATAATGATCCCTAATGAATACAGAAAGGGAAGCGTGTGCTCTTTAATGATATAGCGATAGAGGATCATAGATGGTTAAAATGAAAATACCTCCTTTTATTAAAACCGACAAGATTAGTTTTCAAACGACAAAAAAATTCGCGTTCAAAAGTTAAGAGAAACTAATTGACCGGAAATAACAATGCAATGTATACTCTAGGCATGAAACAAAACGGAATGCCTAGCGGCGGCGTGTCATGGCCCCTGTTTTTAGCGGCGGGTCTTTTCCTCGGTTGCGCCGGAACACCCAGGCACAAACCCGCTTCCGAAACGCTCCTCCCGGAAATCGATGTCGTGCAAGTCAAGGAAAATTCGGAAGAAGCGCTTAAAATAGCCCAGGAGACCAAACTTGACGTGGACGTGCTCAATAACAAAGCCGCTGAACTGGACAATAAACTCATTGCGCTGACGGAAGACGTTTCGAGCGTGTCTGTGGCAAAAATCGAAGAGATTGAAAACCGCCTGACGCTCCTCGTTGAAGCTTTCAAGGACCTGCAGGCCCAGGTCGTTGCCCTGCAAAATGCGCCGGTGCAACGGTCAAGCAAGGCCGCGGGACCCGCCACATTTTCGCCTTCCGCGGCTTCTAAAATGCTCTCCGGATCAACCGAATACGACACGTATCAAAACGCGTTGCGCGTGTTCAACGCAAGGAATTACGACCAGGCCCTGAAAGCCTTTTCCGACATAATCAAGCAATATCCCCAGGGAGCATACGTCGACAATTGTTTCTATTGGGGCGGTGAATGCTCCTATGCCCTGCGGGATTACGCGAACGCGATCGCATCTTTTAAGAAAGTCTTCGATTATAAAAACAGCTCCAAAGCGGACGCCGCCCAGTTGAAAATCGGGATGTCGTATATGAAAATGGGGCAATCCGCCCTTGCAAAAACCGAGCTCAAAACCCTTATCGACCGCTATCCGGCTAGCGCATATGTTTCACGCGCGCAAAAATACCTCTCCGAGTTGAAATAATCTTCCACTTGCTTTTCTCCTCCTCATAAACCACTTTTATTAATCTTTCTTAGCTTTGTGGGAAAGCGATTTTATGGTCCGTTTTGGACATTTAAGTAAATTCTTTGATTCAATGGACGTAATACCTGGTATTGCCAAAATTTCTTATCATTTCATTAACACGGGCAGATCCATGAAAAAATCATTTATTATCGGTGTTTCTGTGTTCGCGATGCTCCTGGTTTCATGCGCATCGCAGCAAAAGGTCAAGGCAAAGCAACTGTACGATTGTTCCAATAAAGTTCAGGACGCGATCATAAAATACAACAAAAAGAAATTCTCATCCGCTCAATACATGCTGGACGACGTCATCACCAAATGTCCGGGGCACAGCGCCATGGACACGGCCATTTTCTATCTGGCAAAATCCTGGCTCGGCATGAAGAAGCCGGATGAGGCAAAGACCGATTTCGACAGGCTTCTTCAATCGTTCCCCAACTCCGCCTTCAGCGAAGAGGCCCACTACCTGGTCGGCTACAGCAGTTACCTTGCTTCCAACCCCTGGTACCTGGACCAGGCCAGCACCAAGCTGGCCGAGCAAAAACTCAAGGAATTCATCGAAACGTTTCCCAAGAGCCCCTTTATCGACAGCGCGCAATTTTACATAGTCCAATGCCAGGAGAAACTGGCTGAAAAACAACTTCAGGCCGCCCGGTTCTACGAAAAAATCAACCAGCTTGAATCCGCGATCGTCTATTATAAGAGCCTCGCGGAAGATTTTCCGGACAGCAAATTAATTGACGAATCAAAATTGGGCACGGCCGAAGACCTTCATAAGCTCAACCGCGACTCCGAAGCCGAAGCGATACTTGAAGAACTGGCCCTGCAAACCAAGGACCCCGCCATGCTTAAGAAAGTGGGGGCGCTCAAAATGAAAATCGGCGCAAAAAAATAATACGAGGCCCGGAAATGTCACTTACAGGCCCTCTCGGCGTCATCGGCGGCACTTTTGATCCGGTCCATAACGGGCACCTGGCAACTGCGAAACTTGCGCAAGACTATTTTAAGCTGGAACAAATTTATTTCATTCCCGCCTCAACCCCGCCGCATAAATCGCCGCCGCGCACGGGCCCGAGGCACCGGCTTTCCATGCTCAAATCGGCGATTAAGAATATCAAGGGGTTTGAAGCGTGGGACGGCGAAATACGGCGAGGCGGGAAATCGTACTCCCTTGACACCTTGAAAACATTGACGGAATCATTTCCCCGGACCCCGATATATTTCATCATAGGGTCGGACAACCTCAAGGAAATTCCGCTCTGGCACAAGTATCCCGAGGTGCTTAAGCTCGCGACGTTTTGCGTCGCGCATCGCCCCGGTCATTCTCTTAAGGTCCCGCGCGAAATCAGGGCGATGCGCATGAAAATTTTTCCCTCGCCGGAATGGAAAATAAGCTCGACGACGATCAGGGAATACCTATCAAAAGGGTATTCGTGCAAATATCTTCTGCCGGATGAGGTGATTGAATATATCGGCAAGCATGGGCTGTATTCATACCGCACTACATGAGGCTACCGCAATAATTTCTTCCCCTCCTCCATTTCGTCCTGCAGGGCCTTGTTATTGGGGTCTAATTTTTTTGCATTCTCAATGTGGGTCAGATATTCGGCCTTGTTCTTCTCAACACGCGCGACTTTGGCGAGTCCGACTTCCGCCAGCACATATTTCGGGTCCGCCTTGATGGCGCGTTCGTAGAAGGTCCTCGCCCATTGTATCTTTGACTGCATTAAATGTATTTCGGCCCTTTCATAAAGTCCCGGCGCGTAATTCGGGTTGATGTAGGAAACTTCCTTGAAGGTCTCAAGCGCGTCGTCCCATTTTCCCTGCACGCCCTGGATCTTTCCCTGAAGCATGAGCGCGTCAAGATTTTCGGGCTCGGTGGCCCGGATGTCTTTTATGGTGTTTTCGGCGTCGCCATACACGCCGTTGGCATACAGGGCCTGGGCGTATTTAAGCATATATTTGCTGTCCCTCTTCCGCTCCACGAGCTGTTTCATTTCGTTAAGCGCATTTTTGGTGTCGCCTTTTTTATCATACAAGGCATAGAGCTGTTCCCTGATGGCCATGTCATCCGGCCGCACTTTCTCGGTTTTTTCAAGCAGATCGATGGCCTCGTTCGGACGGTCGGTCTGCAAATATCCGCGCGCGAGGAGAGACATGTAATGCGCGTCGTTCGGTTTAAGCGCGTTGGCCGTTTCCAGAAAAACCATCGCATCGTTGACGTTGCGTTTGTTCAGGAGGATTTCCCCGATTTTTCCGCTCGCTTCGGGGTTCGTGGGATCCCGCTGGATGAACTGACGGTATGCTTCGACCTCGTCCTTGTCCCTGCCCAGCCTGCCGTATACCTGCCCCAGTTCCATCCATACAACCGGGAACGAGTCGGCGAGCGCGGTGCATTTCTTCAGGAGCGAAACAGCTTTTTCGGAGGACCCCTGGCGCTTCGCGTAATAGAGCCCGGCATTAAGAAAATTCCGGTAATCCTGGGGGAACAGAAGCGTATTGTCTTCGTACATTTTAGCCGCCAGCGCGGGATTTGTCTTTTCCGTCAATTGCGCCTTTCTGAAAGAAGCCTCCTGGTCCCTGACCCCGGCGATTTTGGTATAGCCGATATACAGGGCGACCGCCCTGGCCGTGTCTCCTGTTTTGTCATACGAATCCGCCAGCATCTTGAGCACCTGGGTATAGTGCGGAATGGGCTTGCCGCTCGCATTCGACCGGATACGCTCGAGGATTTCAATGGGTTTTTTAAAGTTTTTTGATTGATTAACCGCGTCGTTGTAACATGCCGACGCATAGGTAAACAGGAACTCAAGGTTGTTGCCCTTCGAAGGTAACGCGATTCCCAGATATTTCACCGCGTCGGGATAGTTCTTTTCTTTCATGGCATTTTCACCGATTATCGACGCCACTTCATTGTCATGGGGCGCTTTTTCCAGGTACTTACGGTACATGTCGATTGCCTGCTGCGGCTTGTTCTGCTTCATATAAAGTTCACCCAGCGCCTTATATTCGGCCTGCGCCGCCGGGTTCACCGCCACCGCCTGTTCGTAGGTGATCACCGCGTCGTTGATCGCCCCGGTTTTCATCTGGCAGGCTGCCAGCAGGGGGAGGATGGCGTTGTTTTTAGGGTCCAGCTGGAGGGCCTTTTGATAATAAGGAATGGCTTTGGAACATGCGCTTTGCTGTTGATATACGGACGCCAGCGCCGCGTACATGGCGCCGTCGGCCTCGTCGGCCTTGATCGCCGCCGTCAAGACGCTCACGATCTGCTCCTGCGACCCTTTGCCCAAAACAATTTCGCCATATCGCTTGAAAAAGCCGTGCAGCGCGGGATCGGCCCTGAGCGCGGCGCCGTAGGCTGCCATGGCCCCGCCCATGTCTTTCTGGTCGTAGAGGAAATCGCCGAGCTGTTTCTGCGCCGCGGCGTCGGTGGGTTTGAGCGCCACGTAACGTTTGAGGGCGGCGATGGCGTCCGGGGAATTGCCGCTTTTCATCGAAATATCGAACAGGGTCTTGAATACGTCCGCGTTCTGGGGCATAAGCGTCGCCAACTGCTTGAAAATCGCGGCGGATTTCGTGCACGTCTTGCTCTGATAGCAGGCTTGACCATACAGGAGAAGGAACGAGGGTTTTTTGGCGTCTTCGCCGCGCACCATGTTCAAATACCGCATGGCTTCGTCAAAGTCATTGGCCTTGTATTCAAAATCGGCAACGGTCATCACGAGCGCGCTGTTTGAAGAGTCTTTTTCAAGGTATTTTTTATACGCCGTCATGGCCTGGTCTTTTTTGTTTTGCTGCAGGTAAAGATCCCCAAGCGCTTTGTATTCCTGTACTACGTTGGGTTTCATCGCCAGGGCCTGTTCGTAGGTGATGGTTGCCTGCTGGACATCGCCGTTTTTCGCCTGACACACCGCAAGCGCCGAAAGAATGGCGATATTTTTGGAGTCCAGTTGGAGCGATTTCTGGTACATCTCGATGGCCTTGGGGTATGCGGCCTGTTTCTGGTATGACGAGCCGAGCTCGCTGTACATGCCCGCGTCGGCCTCGCCGGCGGCAATCGCTCCCGTCAACGCCTTTATGATGTCTTCCTTCAACCCGCGCTGCATGACCATTTCAACATATTGTTTGTAAATACCCCGGATGCCGGGATCGGCCTTTATGGCGGAACGATAGGCGGCGATAGCGCCGGCATAGTCTTTTTGATCATAGAGGACATCTCCCAGGTTTTTTTGCGCCGCGGCATCGCCGGGCCTGAGCGCCACATATTTTTTCAGATACGACGTGGCGTCGTTTTTCATGGTGTTGTCGTGGGACGCGATGTCGAAAAGGATCTTAAAGACCTCGGCATTGAGCGGAGTGAGCACGGCCACCTGCTTGCACAGTTCGACAGCCTTCTTGTAATTCTTGGAAAAGTAACATGCCTGACCATAGCGGAACAAAAAGTCGGCCTTTTTTGTTTCTTCTCCCTTGATCGCCTCAAAATATTTCGCGGCTTCCTCGTAATTTTTCTGGCCGTAGGCGTAGTCCGCGACGGCCCTCGCCGCGCGCATATCCGAAGGCTTTTTTTCAAGGTATTTCTTATACATCGTGATGGCCTGCGGTTGATTGTTCTGCTGCATGTAAAGATCAGCCAACGCCTTATATTCCTGCACTGCCGCGGGATTCATGGAGACCGCCTGTTCGTAGGTGACAATGGCGTCTTTTGCGTTACCGCTTTTTGCCTGGCACTCAGCCAGAACTGACAAAATGGCCGTGTTCTTCGGGTCCATTTGGAGGGACTTTTGAAACATCTCAATGGCTTTGGCATAATTTCCGTACTTATGGTAGTGCGCGCCGAGCGCCGCGTAGATACCGGCGTCCGCCTCTCCCGTTGAAATCGCGCCCGTAAGCGCAGGAATGATCTCCATTTGTTCTCCTCCCCTGGCCAGGAGGATCTCCGAGTAATGTTTGTACACGCCTTTTATCGCCGGGTCCAGTTTCACGGCCGCCCGGTATGCTTCCAGGGCGCCGTCGAACAGTTTCTTGTCATACAAAAGATCGCCGAGGTCCTTTTGGGCCCCGGCATTTCCGGGCTTGAGCGCAACGTATCGTTTCAGGAAGGTTATCGCCTCGTCTTTGTTGCCTTTTTGCATGGAAATATCATAGAGGACTTTAAAAGCTTCGGCGTCGCCGGGCGACAAAACAGTAAGTTCTTTGTAAAGATCATAGGCGATTTTCATGTCGTTCTGGCCATAGCTGTAACGCGCCAGCCGCGTCCGGGAACTGATGTTTCGCGCATCCAGCGCGATGATGCGCCTATCGACGTCCGCGAGCCTCGAAAGGTCTTTGGTCTGTTCATAGCATAACGCAAGCTGCTGCAATAATTCCTTATTGCCCGGATCTTTTTTCGCCAGCGCCTCAACCTGGTCGATGGCGTCTTTGTAATTTTTTTCCTTGAGATAGATTTTAGAAAGCACGACGCGAGAATCGAACAGGGTCCCGTCGATGCGCAGCGCGGATTCGGCGGCGTCACGCGCCATGTCGGTGCGTCCAAGCGCCATGGCGCACAGTGACATTCCCTCCGCGGCCTTCGCGCTCCGCCCGACCGTGTAGCTTTTCTCGAAGTACTTGAGCGCATCCTGGTATTTTTTTGCCTTGAGGTAATATTCGCCGAGCATCATCTGGACCTTGTCGTTATTGGGATTGATGGAGACCATTTTTTCATAGGTCAAGCGCGCCTTTTCAACCTGCCCCTCTTTCGTATACAGGTCGCCGAGGTGCGCGTATGCTTCGACGTCGGAATCGTTCTGCCTTATTTCCCGCTCCCAGCAGCTAACGGCCTTGGCGGCATTGCCAACGCCTTCGTAAGACGCGGCAAGGAGGCCGTTTATGTCCGTGACGAGTTTTCCCGTGCTGTCATGGGCATAGACGGCCTGAAACTGGGCCAGCGCGTCCTGGAAGCTCTTTTTCTCCAGGAGTCTTTCCCCAAGGCCCGACCGGCTCAACAACGCCTCCTTGGACCTGGAAGCGCCGAATCTGTCGACCGCGGCGCCATAGGCTTTCATTATTTTGTCGGGCCCGCCGTTGGTTTTCTCAATGGAAACTGCCCATTGGTAATAGTCCATGGCCTCTCCGCCGTTCTTTGAAAGGCCTTTGTCGTATTCGCCGACGGCGGCATCGTATTTCTGGAGCTTGAAATAAATGTTGCCCAGTTCTATGCTCGCTTCGGGTGTTGACATTTTACGATTTCCGGGACCTTTCAGGTAAACAAGCGCCGAGTCCAGGTTCCCGGCCTCGTTATAGGCCTTGCCGATCCGGTAGGCGATGTTATCATCGGGCTGTTTTTCATACGCGGTCTTGAGCAGGTCAATCGACTTGTCATACGCCTTTTCATTATAGTAAATAAGCCCGAGCTCTTTCTGGGCCGCGACGTTGTCCGGATCGGCATCAACCACTTTTTCCAGCGCTTTCTTCGCCTCGGACGGCTTGCCAAGCGCAATACAGGCACGGGCGAATTCCCAGCTCGCTTCGCTTGTGTTCTTCAGTTCCAGCGCTTTTTTTGCGGCGGTCGCCCCGTTCGCGGGTTGGTTCAATTTGTTGTAGATCCGCGCGGCCCCTATCGACGCATCGTAATTTTTCGCGTCCATCCGTTGCGCGACCATATAACAGGCGAGGGCCTTTTCAATGAGCCCCTGGCCTTCATTGGCGCGTCCGAGCTTGGCCCAGGTCTTCGAATCGCGGGATTGCGCGGGAATTTTGGCGTCGGCGTAGTTCAATGCCTCGGAGTAGCTCTTGGAATCGATGAGCTTGTCGAAGGTGTCATCCGAAAAAGCCGCATACGCGTATGCGCCTACGATAAAGGGAACTGTCAGTAACAAGGTCTTAACTCTTCCGCTCATCATACAAAATTCCTTTCTCCGGGCGAATTCGATCATTCCATTGTATTCAAAGCTCTATGGCGTGTTATAAAATAATTAAATTATAGACAATAGTATAGTAAGAAGCAAAAAACCCTGTCAACATTCATCACAAAAAATACTCCGTATCACGAAATAGGCGTTTTACAGGGGAAAAATAAATTATATTATTATTTGGTTTTTGTACTATTACTTGCGTTTTGTCGAACTTATACCACCATATATATAGGTCCATGAATAAAACCGCGGCGCCAGTCTACGACGAAAAAACCATAAAAACACTCAGTTCCCTCGAACATATCCGTTTACGGCCAGGAATGTACATCGGCCGGCTGGGCGACGGTTCCAACCCCGACGACGGCATTTACGTGCTGATCAAGGAAGTGATTGATAATTCAATAGACGAATTCATCATGGGGTTCGGCAAAAAGGTGGAAATTTCCATCGAAGAAAATATCGTTTCAGTACGGGACTTCGGGCGGGGAATCCCGCTGGGCAAAGTCATCGAATGCGTGTCGGTAATCAATACCGGCGCAAAATACAACGACGATGTGTTTCAGTTCAGCGTGGGGCTCAACGGCGTGGGCACCAAGGCGGTCAACGGCCTTTCCTCGCATTTCAGGGTCGTATCGTTCCGGGACGGCGAGTTTTTCGAGGCATCGTTTGCAAAAGGGAAAATGTGTTCGAAACGCAAGGGCGCCTCTCCCAAAGAGCCAAACGGGACGCTCATCGAATTCAGGCCCGATGAAGAACTTTTCAACGAGTATACGTTTAATTTCGAATACGTCGAACGCAGACTGTGGAGTTATGCATGCCTTAACACCGGGCTTCGGCTCATCTTCAACAAGCAGACCTTCGAGTCGAAAAACGGCCTTTTGGACCTGCTTAAGGAAGAGGTCGGCGACAACATCACCTACCCAATCGGCCACTTCAAGACGAAATTCCTGGAGTTCTCATTCACCCACACCCAGAACTACGGCGAAACGTATTTTTCATTTGTCAATGGCCAGTTCACCGGCGACGGCGGCACCCACCTCTCGGCCTTCCGCGAGGGCGTCCTCAAGGGCATCAATGAATTTTATAAGAAGGACTATTCCGGCCTCGACGTCAGGGAAGGGCTGGCGGGCGCGATTTCGGTGAAACTGAAGTCGCCGGTGTTCGAGTCGCAGACCAAGAACAAGCTCGGGAACACGGAAATACGAGGCTGGATCGTTTCGGAAGTCAAGTCCGGGGTGGTCGACTTTCTCCACAAAAACCCCGAAAGCGCCAAAAGCCTGGAAGAAAAAATCGTCCAGAACGAACACCTCCGCAAGGAACTCAACTCGGTCAAGAAAGAGGCCAAGGAGGCCGCGAAGCGCATCGAGATAAAAATCCCCAACCTCAAGGACTGCAAGTACCATCTGGGCGAGGAAAAACACGGCGAAGAGTCCATGCTGTTTCTCACCGAAGGTCAGTCCGCGGGCGGCTCGATCATCTCCGCGCGCGACGTGCTCACGCAGGCCATCTTCACGCTCAAGGGCAAACCCGAAAACGTGTTCGGCAGGAACAGGGCGGTCATTTACCAGAACGAAGAGCTGTACAGCATGATGATGGCCCTGGGTATCGAAGAATCCGTCGAAAACCTGCGGTACAACAAAATCATCCTCGCCACCGACGCCGACGTCGACGGTTTCCACATCCGCAACCTGCTCATGACCTTCTTCCTCAATTACTTCGAGGAACTGGTCATCACCGGCCACGTATTCATTCTTGAAACGCCGCTGTTTAGGGTCCGCAATAAAAAGGAAACACGATATTGCTATACGGAAAAAGAACGCAACGAGGCCTGCAAGGCGCTTCGCGACCACGAGGTGACTCGCTTCAAGGGTTTGGGCGAAATATCACCGAAGGAATTCGGCCAGTTTATCGGCGAGGACATGCGGATTGTCAAGATGGACATCAAATCCGTGCACGCGGTCCCGCAGACGCTTGAATTTTACATGGGAAAAAACACGCCCGAGCGCCGCGAATTCATCATGGAGAACCTAGTGTAATGGCCTTTATCGACAAGGTATTCAATAAGAACTTCATCGAATACGCCTCCTACGTCATAAAAGACCGGGCCATCCCCCACATCGACGACGGCCTGAAACCCGTGCAGCGGCGTATCCTCCACTCGCTGTATGAAATGGAAGACGGCAAGTTCCACAAGGTGGCCAATGCCGTGGGCCACTGCATGAAATACCACCCCCACGGCGACGTGTCCATTTACGCGGCGCTCGTCCAGATCGCCAACAAGGGCCTATTTATTGACAAACAGGGAAATTTCGGGAACATTTACACGGGCGACGAGGCCGCCGCTCAGCGGTACATCGAATGCCGCCTGACCCCGCTGGCGAAGGAAACGCTCTTTAATCCCGAAACGACCGTGTACGAAGATTCCTACGACGGCAGGAACAAAGAGCCGGTCGTGCTTCCCGCGAAGGTGCCCGTGCTGCTCGCGCAGGGCGCGGAAGGCATCGCGGTGGGGATGTCGACCAAAACGCTCCCGCATAATTTCATCGAACTCATCCAGGCGCAGATCGCCTATTTGAGCGACGAAGCCTTCATTGTTTACCCCGACTTCCCCACTGGCGGGCTCCTTGACATATCGGAATACAACGACGGCAACGGCAAGGTGCGCGTGCGTGCGCGCCTTGACACGCGGGACCCGAAGCGCATTCTCATCAAGGAAATCCCCTTCGGCGCGACCACCGAAAGCCTCATCGATTCCATCGAGGCGGCGGCGCGCAAGGGGAAGATCAAGATAGCGGGAATCAGCGATTATACCGCGGAAAACGTGGAAATCGAGGTCAGGCTCGCGCGCGGCGTGCACACCGACGACACGGTCGACGCCCTCTTTGCATTTACAGATTGCGAAGTGTCGACATCGGTGAACCTTATCGTCATCCGCGACAACAAGCCGGTGTCCATGGGCGTATCCGGCGTGCTCAAATACAATTCCGACCGGCTTGTCGATTTGCTCAAGGCGGAACTCAAAATCGAGGAAGGCCACCTCAGGGACAAGCTGCACGCAAAGACCCTCGAACAGATTTTCATCGAGAACCGGGTGTACAAGAAAATCGAGGACAAGACCACGCCCGAGGCCGTTACAAAAGCGGTGCTTGACGGACTCAAACCTTTTTCCGGAGAAATTAGGCGCGAGGTGACCGTGGAGGACGTTGAAACCTTGCTTAAAATCCCCATACGCCGTATTTCAGCATACGATATCAACAGGGCCCAGCGGGAAATGGCCGACATTAAAAAGCGCCTCAAGGAAATCAAGGGATCTTTGGAAAACATCATCGGGTTCAGCATTTCGTTTTTACAGGGACTTATTTCAAAATATGCAAGCCAGTATCCCCGCAGGACCGAACTGGTCTCGTTCGAAAAAGTCGATGTGCGTGAAGTCGCGCAGCGCAATTTGAAGCTTCGCTACGACCGCGACACGGGCTATCTCGGCTACGAGGCAAACGGCAACGTGCTGTTCGACGTGTCGCTCTACGACCGGGTGCTGGTGATCAAAAAAAGCGGCATCTATTCCGTTGTCAACGTCCCCGACAAGCTGTTCGTGGACAAGGGAATGCTCTGGTGCGGGTTCATCAACAAAGACATTGTGTTCACCGTCGTGTACAAGCACCCCGCCAACAATAATCCTTATATCAAACGGTGCAAAATCGAACAGTTCATCCTGCAAAAAACCTACTGGCTCGTGCCGGAGGGAAGCACGGTGCAACTGTTCACGACCGAGACAGACGGCTTTATTTTCGCCGAATACAAACCCAAACCCCACCTCCGCGTCCTGGAGGAAAAGTTTCCGCTTGGGGATTTTCTCATAAAGGGCGTCAAGGCCCAGGGCGTGCGGCTTGCCAACAAGGAGGCAAAAAACGTCAAGTGGGTAAAACCCGGGCCGGGCGAGGAACAGACGTCTTTGAAGCTGTAAGTTCTTTACTGGGGTAAAACCAGGCCGGCTACCTTGAGCGCTTCAGATATTTTCTTTTGCCAACCCTTGGGGAATTCATCGATAATCTGATGTAGTTGATGGACATGTTTTTCTTTGCCTTTGAAAAACTGGAACATCCCACGCGCTGCCTCAATATCTTTGTCTCTTTTATCGGATTTTCTTCGACGTTGACTAACAATAAGTTTATGTAGGGCAAATGCTTCAGGTTCGGGTATATTAATCGTGAGATCGTGATAGCCCCGGCATTTTGCAAGTCCTTAAGGATGGTATAAAGAATCTTAAATTTTTCGTCCACGAAGTGCTTTCCTAACTTCCTTAAGATCGTTTTTTACACCTTTAAGCAATTGTTCGTATTCACGCCGTCGCTTGACAGACTCGAGCGCCTTTCTGGCGCGGTCATCGTCGGCATTGCTAATATAGCGGTACTGAACCTTATCGCCAATACGCCGCGCAAGATAGAGATAGTCCTTGCGACCACCTCCGCGCTTTATCTGAGGAGCGCCTTGCACTTCTCGTTTGATAGCGGCTTCATAGGCAATCTTTGCCTCATTGAGCCGTTCAAACTCTTCTTCCATGACATGAAATACACTGCCCATAATTGTATACCTAACATTAGTATAAATATACCACAATTGTTAGGTATAGTCAAAAATTATTATTTTTATTTTTTTGGGATTACCTAAAATAAGGTGTTTATACTATTATACCTAACATAAATAGTATATCTTCATATTTGTTAGGTATAGCTTATGGATTGTACTACAAATACAAACAATCATACGTTTTGTAGCACAACACATTTATGCACATTATTCTAAGAAGGCTTTTAATGATAAAATGTATTTTAAAGGTTTATTACCAATAATTTTCTTAAAATCCCAAGGACCTAATGATTACCAAAGAAGACGCTTTAGCCTACCATTCGCAGGGCCGCAAGGGGAAGATTGAGGTCATCCCCACGAAACCATGCAAGACCCAGCGCGACCTTTCCCTGGCATATACGCCGGGAGTTGCCCAACCGTGCAAGGAAATCGAGCGTGACCCCGAGCTTGCGTCGGAATACACGGCGCGCGGGAACCTCGTGGCCGTGGTCAGCAACGGCACGGCCGTGCTGGGCCTGGGAAACATAGGCCCGCTTGCGGGAAAGCCCGTCATGGAAGGTAAGGGCGTGCTGTTCAAACGGTTCGCCGACATCGACGTTTTCGACATCGAACTTGACGCTCCGGACGCCGCCGACGTCATCAAAATCGTCAAGAGCATGGAACCGACCTTCGGCGGCATCAACCTCGAAGACATCAAGGCGCCCGAATGCTTCATCATCGAGGAAACGCTCAAACGTGAAATGAAAATCCCGGTGTTCCACGACGACCAGCACGGCACGGCCATCATCTCCGGCGCCGCGCTGGTAAACGCCGCGAAGCTCCAGGGCAAAGCCCTTTCCGACATTACCGTGGTTTTTTCCGGCGCGGGCGCGGCCGCTATTTCCTGCGCCCGGCACTATATCCGGCTCGGCGTAAAACGCGAGCACATACTATTAGTTGACACAAAGGGAGTCGTGTACGAAGGCCGGGCCCAAGGCATGAATGAATACAAGCGGTATTTCGCCAATCCCACGAAAAAGCGCTCGCTTGCCGAGGCAATGGAGGACGCTGACGTGTTCGCGGGCCTCAGCCAGGGCGGGCTGGTAAGCCCCGCGATGGTAAAAAGCATGGCCCAAAAACCCGTCATCTTCGCCATGGCGAACCCAGACCCGGAAATAGGTTATTGGGAAGCGAAAAACGCGCGGCCCGACGTTGTCATGGCCACCGGAAGATCGGATTTTCCCAATCAGGTTAATAATGTGCTTGGCTTCCCTTTTATCTTCAGGGGAGCCCTTGACGTTTGCGCCACGACAATCAACGAGGAAATGAAGATCGCGGCGACAAAGGCATTGGCTTCATTGACGCATGAAAAAGACGTGCCGCAGTTCGTGCTCGACGCGTATGGCGTAAAAAGTCTTTTATTCGGCCCGGATTACATTATTCCCACGCCGCTGGACCCGCGGGTGCTGGTCGAAGAAAGCTTGGCGGTCGCGAAAGCCGCCATGGACAGCGGCGTCGCGCGAAAACCGATCCGCGACCTTGATGCCTACCACCATCATCTGGAAGAATTAGCGCGGAAAATCCAAAGATTATATTAACGTCCGCGTCACGCGTCCCCCCTTAAGAAAAAATATTACCTTTTTCTCTGGGGCTGTTGCGGTTTTTTCGCCTGGACCGGTTTTACCGGTTGAGCGGGTTTAACAACCGGGGTTTCCTTGGCCACCGCGGACTGCTTGGGCGGGTTTGATTCGGATAGAATTTCCTTCTCGGCCTGGTCCCAATCGTCTTTGGCGTTGCCGGGCGTGCTGCCGCGCTTCACATAAATTTCATACGCGCGCTGTTCGATTTTTTTTCTGATTGCTTCGTTCATCGGCCTCTCCTTTGAATAAGACATTAATCCGTCTATTTAATAAATTAAATGATAAGTATAATACATTGCAATGCATCAATAAATTATTTTATCTGATCATTTTAGAAAATTAAAAGCACCTTTATTTTTCACAGGAGGATTAAACAATATGGCCAAAGAAACCATTCTTACAAATTTTACATTAAAGGGAAGAGAAATTCTATCCTCTTATGCGAATTTTACGCTGGAAGGCGTGATGACCGCCAAGGTCGTTCGCGGAAAAGAAACCTGGACAATTGAAGAACGCAACGGCATCGCCAAGGGCACGTCGGACGGTGAAAATGAGGCCATTTATATTGCCAATGACTTGGCCATCAAGTCCATTCAAAAGAACATCGTCCCATTGCTTCCTAAAAAAGTCGTGATAAAAAACCCGCAGGACATCATCAAGGCGTGCGATGAATTCGATTTAAAAATGGTGCTTGGCGCGGGTCCCAATAAAAAAATCTGGGGCGGCAACGCGTGTCTGGCCTCATCGACCGTATTTTTTCAGACGCTCCTCAAGGCCTCGGGGTATAAGGCCTGGCAGGTTTTCGCGCCAAAAGGCATGAAGACGTTCACCATGCCCAACATCGCCTTCAACATGGTGTGCGGCGGCGAGCATGTGCCCGGGACCAAGCAGGACATCCAGGAAATGTTCTTCTTTGCCATGAATGAAAAATCTATCAAGGGGGTATTTACCACCGCCACGAAGTTTTTCCGCCAGTTCGAAAAGAACCTGGTGCGCGACGGCCTGCCCACCGGAACCGCCAAGGAGCGCGGATTTGTTTTTCCCGTCAAGGACAATTTCGAAGGCCTAAGCCGTATCAAGGAATGCGCGGGACAGCTCGGGCTTACGGAAACCGATTGGGCCATCGGCACCGACAACGCTTTCTCGGAAATCCAGAAGGGCGAGGAGCTTCGCGCTTCGGGCATGTACGACATGCGGTTTTCCGGGCTTGGCCGCAAAACGCGCGAAGAACTCATCGAGTTCGATTACTCGGTCGTCAAAAGCGCGGACAATTTCATCAATATGGAAGACCCGGGTTCCGAAAGCGACGTGATAGCGCACAAGCTCATGAACGAAAAATACGGCGACCGGGTGCAGATCGTCATAGATGACGCGGCCGTGACCCAGTTGCGTTTTATAATTCCGTTCCTCGGCGCAAAAGACCGGAAAGACCGTGCCGGTAATTCCGTTCTTATCAAACTTAACCAGGCCGGCACCTTTACGGAAACGTGCCTCGCCACGGAAGTGGTTCTTGGACTTGCCGATCCTAAGCGTATCCGGAAATTCCTTGATGCGCGCGGCGACACCAGACTCGTGCTCGATGAACTTGCCAAGGTCGGCGTTTCGTCGCTTGAGGAAGCCATTGAAAATATCAGAAAGAACGGGTTCTCCGCGTTCTTCTCGCACCGCTCTACCGAAGGGTCATCGGAGTTTCTTCCCTATATGCCGCTTCTGTACGGCTCGGCGTCGCAAAGAACCTGGTTCAAGGCCGGAGCGCCCAACGGCGAGCGGAATTTGCAGCACTATAACCCGCTCATCCGCGCAGAAGAAGAAATGCGCGACGCGGGAATCAAAACCGTGGTGGCCGGATTTAAAGGCCTGCCCAAGGGCGTTGTCATTCCCGCGTTGAAATAAAAAGGAATTTTTTATGAAAAGGGTCGGATTTGTCGGTTGGCGGGGCATGGTCGGTTCCGTGCTCATGGAACGCATGAAAGCCGAGAACGATTTCAAAGGCTGCGAACCGGTTTTCTTCTCAACTTCACAGGTGGGCGGCCCCGGGCCGTCACTGGGATTCGATGTTCCATTGCTCAAAGACGCCCGCGATATTGCCTCGCTGTCGGCGCTGGACATAATCGTGTCCTG
>JBAVGL010000189.1:0-4313 GCA_049684795.1 Chitinivibrionales bacterium
CTCGGCTATGTATATGGCGCCAACGGAGGCCGGAGAAGCTTCGGCCATGCCGGGCGCATCAACGTGGACGGGAATTAGCTGGTACCGGAAAACTTTCACGGTCCCGGCGGGAACGCACACCCAGAAGGTCTTTCTGCAATTCGAAGGCGCGATGCAGAGCAGTCTCGTGTATCTCAACGGCAATCTTATCGGCGGGAACGGCGCGAGCGGATATACCCCGTTCAGCTTCGATATAAGCTCGGTTGTCAAGCGTACGGGCCTGAATTACCTGGCCGTGCGTCTGGATTGCACGTACTCGCATGACATTCCGCCGGGCAATGTCGCCAATACCCCCAATCCCGCCGGGGGCACGATGGGCGAATACCCGGATTTCTATATTTACAGCGGCCTGTGCCGCGACGTGTGGCTGGTATGCGCCGACAATGTTTCCATTCCGCTGTACGGCCAGAAAATAACTACGCCGACGGCGACTGCTGCAAGCGCGACCGTTCGCATCCGTACCACGGTCAATAACGCCGGCGCTTCAGCGGCAAGCTGCGTTGTCCAGTCGGTAGTTGTCAACGCGTCCGACGCGATCGTCGCGCAGGCAAGCGCGACCGGCAGCGTGGCCGCCGGCGGGTCGACGGTGTTCGATTGCACGACTCCGGCCATTTCAAACCCCAGCTTGTGGTCGCCCGAAACCCCGAACCTTTACCGCGTGTTTACCAAAGTCCTTGTCAACAACGTGGCGGTGGACGACAACGTCGAACGCATCGGCATTCGCGGCCTTGACTGGCGCACGGCCGGCGGCTTTTTCCTCAACGGAGCGCGATACCTACTCAAGGGCGTGTGCATGCACCAGGAATTCGCCTGGGTCGGCAATGCTTTGCCCAACAGCCGCTACTTCGAGGAAGTGCGACTTGTCAAGAACATGGGCGCGAATGCCATACGCTGCGCCCACTATCCGCGCGATCCGGCTTTTTATGACGCGTGCGACGAACTCGGGGTGTTGTGCGAACCCGAACTTCCCGCGTGGGGCGGCAGCATCACGTCGTACAACCAAATATTCTGGAACCGGATGGACACCTGCGCCGACGCGATGGTAAAATCGGCCATCAATCATCCATCGATCATCATGTGGGGGCTTTTCAACGAAGCGGCCGGAAACTTTCCCACCCAGTTTACTGAATTAAGCGGCAGGATAAAAAGCCTCGATTCGACCAGGTTCACGACGAATGTCAACAATAAAATCCAGAGCGCCGACCAGGTGACGGACATTTACGGGCAGAATTACAGCGTGTTGCCCAACTGGGCCAACGCCAAATACTACAACGCGGAATACCACGAAGGCTGGGTTTACTTTTGCAACCGCGGCGACACGGTGACCGCCTCGACCACCTATGAATGCTTCGCCGGAGGGTGCACCCAGGAAAGCGAAAACCAGTACGCGAACGAGCGGTATACCCTGCGATGGGTCCCTGAAATCCTTGACAACACCGGCGACACCAAGCCGCTCGCCGGCGGACACATGTGGTGTTTTATCGATTACTGGTCGCCTAACAACGTGGGGAACCATTGCACGGGCGCGCTTGACCACTACCGCATTCCCAAAAAGGTGTACTATACGTTCCAATCGAATTGGGTGACCGGATCGACCGGCGATTATCCCACCGTGGGCTTGACGCCCGCAAAAGTGCAGCTTGAGGCCGACGTCACGAACCTTGTCGCCGACAGTACTGATTTGTCGAGAATCATCGGGTCCATCCGCGACGCGTCCGGCAAATGCGTCTGGTCTTCGGCCCCCATCACCTTTACGGTGACCGGGCCAGCGGATGTTTTCGAGGGCAATCCGGTCACCGAAAACGCCATTGCGGGAAAAATCGGCGTCATACTCAAATCGAAAAATGCGCCGGGAACGATAAGCATTACGGCCTCATCCGCCGGACTTACCTCGGCAACGCTCACGCTTAATAGCGCGGCGCCGGACACTTCGTCGCTGCCGTTTATCTGGACGTCGTCGGGCGTCGGGCGCCGGGCAAAGGGGCAGATCATCGGAAATAACATTTCAATTCGGCAGACCGGCACATCGATTATTTTCGATTTACCGACCCGGAACACGGTCGTTGAGAATGTCTCTCTTATAAACGTGCAGGGCAAGGCGATCACCTGTCCGCTCCTGCGAAAAGGGGCGTTGGTTTTCATGAATACGAACGGGATCGCCCGCGGCGTATATCGCCTGGTTGTCCGCACGCAGGAAGGAGCGGTGTCGAAAACGATTGTAGTGGCCAACAAATAAAATCCATTTAATACGGGCTTAAAATGGAAAAGCGCTCTTAAAAAAAATATTTTTCCTGAACATGCAGGTTTAGTATGGTTTATATTAGTACCTTAGACACTGTTTTATATACGCTGGAAGCGTAGATAAATGCTCGCAACAGTGTCTTATCCACCTTGTAGGTTGGAAAAAGGCATAAACGCTCTTTCTTAGATAATTTGAATGGAGATTTTAAATATCAAAGGAGTAACAATGAAAATACTGTGGTCGGTTGCCGCAATCATCGCCTGCGGCGTAATGTCGATTAATACTTTCGCGGCCCCTGTCCCCGTGACGGCGTCTTCCCAGGTAACCGACGGCGTGCTTTTTACGATGCAGACCGGACAGATGAAATTGAAAGTCTGCGCTCCAAACATAATCCATGTGATGTACACGCCGACGGCCGCTTTTTCCACGAGGGCGAGCCTTATCGTATCGAATGCGTTTGCGACCCCGCCGGCATTTACCGTTGCCACAACGGCCGCGACGGTCACGGTCAGTACGTCGCAGATGAAAGCGATAGTGACGCTCGCCACCGGCGCGGTGCAGTTTACGGACAATTCGGGGGCCGTGCTCATTGCCGAAAATCCTGATACGGGAAAATTTTCGGCCGTGTCCAGCGTTGACAACACCGGGTATACCATGCACCTGGCATTCAATATCACCACTTCGGAAGGCGTTTACGGAGGAGGACATTACGACAGCAGCGGCGTCATAAACCGCAATGTCGCGGGACACCAATTCCGCACTATTCCGGCCAACCGCGACAAGCCGATTCCCTTCATCATTTCCACCAACCAGTGGGGCCTTTTATGGGACAATTACTCGGATACCTATTGGAATTTTCTCGGGTCGTCATCGAGAACTTTGAGCATCCGTTCGGAAGTCGCCGACCAGATAGACTATTACATGGTTTACGGACAGGAACTTGACAGCATCGTCGCCGGATACCGCGTGGTCACCGGCGCCGCGCCGATGCTGCCGAAAAAAGTCTTCGGGTTCTGGTTTTCGAAGTGTCAATATAACAACCAGACCGAACTGCAAACCGACGTTCCCCAGTTCAGGTCGAAAAACATCCCTATCGACGTCATCGTTCAGGATTGGCTGTGGTGGGATGATAATGTCGCAGGCAATTCGGGAGACGTGGGGACCAGGAACAGTTACTGGAATTCCATGAAGTTTGACCCCGACAGGTATCCCGGTCCTACCGCGATGACGAATACGGTTCATGTCAATAATATGCTTCTGGCGATTTCCGTATGGCCGACTTTGGGCCTGAGCACGCCGGTCTATACCGACTTTAAAGGCAAGGGCTATACCTGGCCGCTGCTCTATGTTTTCGGGCAGGCCTACGTGTATGACGCGTATAATCCCGCGGCCGGGGCTCTTTTGTGGAGTTACATGAATACCGGAACGAACGGAACGAGCGGGGTGTTTAATAAGGACATTGATATCTGGTGGTTTGACGGTTCCGAGCCTGAGACCGGAAACAGCCAGGGTGACAATCAGGTTGCCTTGAAAGGGGCCATAACGTCACAGTCGGGCACCAATTACCTCGGTTCTTTTTACCGGTACCTGGCCGGTTACAGCCTTGCGCACTCGCGCAACGTGTATACCAACCAGCGAGCCGTCACGTCATCAACAAAACGCGTGTGCGTTTTGACGCGTTCGGTGTATGCGGGGCAGCAGCGTTACGGAACGATCACCTGGCTTGGGGACGCGCAGTCGCAATGGTGGGAGTTGCAGCATGAACCCGCGATGGGAATGAATTTTTGCGCCGCCGGAGTGCCTTACTGGACAACGGACGTGGGCGCTTTTTACAACTGGGCCGGTGTGACCGCGGGCGCCGAAATCTTTTGTCGATGGTTTCAGTTGGCCACATTCCTTCCCATAATGCGGGTGCATGGACAGACGGACAGGAATATGTGGCTGTTTTCGGGCTCATACTATAATTCTCAGATCAAATTTGACTCTCTCCGCTATCGGTTGATGCCGTACATGTATTCGAACGCATGGAAGG
>JBAVGL010000190.1:0-15907 GCA_049684795.1 Chitinivibrionales bacterium
GGGGTCGCCAATTCCCCGGGATTTGTCGCCAGACGAGAAGAAGTCATATAAGGAAGTTTTGGAGGAAAAAGCCCTGGAGGCAATGGACAAAGCGCTTCCGTTGTATGAAGAAGCCATCAAAACGGCGGAAAAGCTCGGAATCGCGAAAAGCGAGTGGCTTGACAAGGCGCGGGAAAGGATCAAGGAGATACAGCCTAATTCCGAGGCTCTTAACATCCAGATCACCCCGCACCAATATAAAGTTGAGCAGGTCGTGGCGCCAGCGGTGGCAAGCGCCGGCACCAATAAGTCCGTTGCAAATGCATCATCTTCCACGGCTTCTGCGGCAGGTGAAAGCAAGCCCGCTGCGTTCAGGGACGAACAATTCCAGCGGAACATGAAACGGATCCAGAACATTATCCAGTTGGACGTACCGTTGGAGGATAAAATCAAACAACTGAAACGAATTGAAATCGAAACCGAACGTGACATTGGGTCGGAAGAAGAAAAGATACAGGAATTAAAAAAGAAACTTTAATTTGTAACGGTGCGGAAAATATATTTATAAATTCACTTTTAACGTTTAAACTTTTTTAAAAGGAGGGTCTGTAATGCAATTCTTAAACTTTCTCATAGCCGGTTTTCATATTACGGGGTCTTTCATGATGTGGGGAATTTTACTGGTGGGATTAATTGCTATCGGACTTATAATAGAAAGAGTATGGTACCTTTTTGTCAAATGCGGCACAAACCGTGGCGTTTTCATGTCCGGGGTGTCAAAATATATAAAGGCCGGCGATTATGAAAAAGCGATTAAATTCGCCTCGTCGGTGACCACGCCGCTCGCGAAGGTAGTCCTTGCCGTTCTCCAAAATCGTGGAAAAGGAAGAAAAAACGTGAGCAAGGCGGTTGATGAAATCTTTCTGACGGAAGCTCCCAAAATTACCAGGATCATTCCGCTTCTTTCCATGTTTGCAAACCTGGCAACTCTTATCGGTTTGTCGGCAACGGTGTACGGGGTTATGGTTGATTTTGACGCCATAGCGAACGTCCCCGTTGCACAGAGAGCACAGGCCCTTGCATCCGGTATTTCAATTGCTTTGTCTGGTACGCTCTTTGGTCTTATGGTCGCGATTCCATGTCTGTTTATTGCCGGATTTCTTGCTGCAAGAGCAGATGGAATTGTTGAAGAAATGGATGAAAAATCGACGAAACTGATGAATTTGGTAGAAGAATGATGTTCCATAGGTAAAGATGTTGCACGCAATGTCTTCGCGTATGGTGTCGTAATCGAATAACATGTACCAAAAAATCAAGGTGAATTAAATGAGAACTAGAAAAAAATTGACTAGTGAATCGGAAATCGACCTTAAACCGTTCATGAATATCATTGTTACCCTGATACCGGTTTTGTTAATGTCGGCGGAATTTGCAAAAATTTCGATTATTGACATTAAATTGCCGGAAGGCAGGGGGTCGCAAACTCAAACCAAAGTGACCCAGCAGTCGGACAAGGACGAAAGCAATAAGCTTCTGCTTACTGCAATCGTCACTGATTCAGTCGTAACGCTGGGTGCAAAGGGTGGTTTTTTGCCCAGCCTTTTTTATAAGGAATTTCATAAATACATTGCGAAGGACGACCATGAAGAGTTTGTCGTGGAGTATAAGGCTGGTCAAAAGGTATACCATCCGAAAACCCATAGAGAAATGACCATTTACGAACGGTACGACATATTCCTTTATGTGACTGATGAAAACAGGAATATTTTAAAGACCCTGTACACAAAACAAAACAATCAAATGCTGACCAATGCAATGGGCAATCCCATAACAACGGCCAAAACAGGGGACACGGTCTATGCCTTGACAAATCCTCGAATGATGATCATTGTTAAAGATCCTAATGAGTTTTCTCTGCAGCCAATGTCCGCTTACGACGAGTTAAAAAACAGGCTTATGAAAGTAAAGGAGCGGTATCGGGAAGCTGATGATGCGAACGATATTATTATTGCGGCGGAAAACCAGGTGATCTATGACAAGATCGTTCAGATCATGGATGCGGCCAGATCAGCGGATTTTCCCAATATTTCCATTGCTAAGTTAAGAGCCATTTAAGGAGTAGACCAATGAAGGCAAAAAAAGGAAGAAAAAAAGCTCGTCTTCAAGGGGGGTTTATCATCACTTCCCTTCTGGATGTCTTTACGATAATGCTTTTGTATCTTATGAAGAGCTATTCATCGGAAGGAAGCATTCTTACCAATGCTGATAACCTGGTCCTTCCAAATTCCATGTCGACCAAGAGGCCGACGGACGTTAATTTGCAGATTTCCGTGACTGAGGACATGGTGTGTGTTGATAATGCTCCTTGTTGTCCTACGGAAGACGTACGAAAGATCCCTCAGGAAAATCCTGATCCAATTGCCCAGAAGCTCTATGAGCGGCTTGACTCCAAATACAGACAGGAAGAAGAAATGGTGAAGCTGGGTGCCTTGAATAAGGTTGAAGGCAAGATTACCATCCAGGTTGATAAGAACATCGATTTCGACGTCGTATACAAAATCATGAATACCTGTGGAAAAGTTGGCTATAATAACATGAATTTTGCCGTGATGGAAAGGGAAAGCGCCTCATAATAAATCAAACTATTTTATAGAGGCGTCGATACTGAGTTGACAGGTTAATAATCATGCTGTCATGGAAAGGGATTGATTGTGAAATATAAAGTACTCATTAAAAAATGTGATAATCCCAAGCGTGCCGCAAAAATCGCAGAAGAAATCGCCAAACGGTCGGGAAGCACTCCGGACGTTGTGCTGGCCGTCATAATGGAAAAATCGGTCTGCATCAAAAAGGATGCGGATGAAAATGAGGCGATGAGGCTGAAAGAGGAATTTGAGGCAGCGGGCGCTGAGGTTGAATTCGTTCCTTTGGCTGTTCCCGGTGCACAGAGCTCGGCCCCAAAGGGTGACGACGATGACACGGATGAGCCCGAAGGGCGCACCTTGACAGAAGCTGAATACATTGCAAAGCTTAAAGAAAGGCGTGATATATTCACTGTGGACAGGGATCATCGGCTCAGGAATATTGAGGTGCTCCTCTTGGCACTGGGTATTGTGCTTGGAGTTTGGATTACCAAGCATGAGATGATACAGGTCGCAAGTGATTTCTATGAAAAAATCCCTGAACAGGTAAGTGCAAAACTTCTCAAGGGAGAGGAATTGCCGGCAACCTTGCAACAGAAAAAAGAAGACGAGAAAAAGAAAGAAGAGATTAAAACCGATAAAAAGACGCTTAAGCCTTCAAAGGCCAAGGGCGCCGGTGGTACGTACGGCGGCGGAGGCGATCCACGGGCCAGAATCACGCAAAAAGGCGTGCTGGGCATTATTTCCGGAAAAATTTCCGGAAAAACCGTCGCCAGTGCGGATATATTCGGTAAAGGCGGTTTTGCCAGCAATATCGATGGAATTCTCCAGGGTGTTGGAGGATTAAAGGCCGGCGGCAGCGGCGGTGTAGGAAGAAAAGGTGTCGCGGGTATCGGCTTCGGAGCGGGCTATGGAAGCGGTTTTGGAGGGGGTGGAGGCAATGTTGACGATATTATCGGCGGCTTGCTGGGCGGGGGCGGCGAATCGGGGCTGTCGCTTAAACAGGCTGCGCATAAAGGCGAACTCAAGATTTCGGAGCCCAAATTCGTTAAAGGCGGTGCGTTGACCGGGGGCAGAAGCCGTGCATCCATTATGCGTGTGGTTATGCAGAACCTGGCCGCGCTTCGATACGCCTATAATAAACGTCTGCGCGAAAAACCGGGACTCAAAGGCAAGATCACCTGCAAGTTTGCGATTGATGAATTCGGGAAAGTGATTTTCTGCGAAGCGCTCGAATCTACGATGGACGATTCGCAGCTGGAAGCGGAAGTGGTTGATAAAATAAAAAGATGGGTTTTTGAAAAGATCGATAAACCCGGCGATGTAACTGAAGTGGTTTATCCGTTCGTTTTCTCGCAATAGGAAACGTCAGTTGAATTTATTAAAGCAAGAATTATATAATTTCTTAAAGTTTATTGAAACAACCTAAGTCAAGTGCAGGTGGAAGGCTTTTTTCCAGGAAGGACGTACTTATGAAGCGAGTAATATTTTGGGTAATGGTTGCGGGTTTTTTTGCAAGCTGTTTTGCAACTGATGCTCGAGTTCTCACAATGGGAAGGCACGACGATTTTTTTATGGATGATGTGAGCATCTTCAGAAACCCTGCGAATATCAATTACTACCCGAATATGCTCATGGGTTCATTGGGGGTTTATAATACAGCGGACACTACTCTTAACGCCACGCATAATACCGACCCTCAGCGGCCTTTTGGAGGCGTGATTTTATCCTATTCCCTGAATCAGTCTTCTGAGGCGGGGAACCAATATCCGCTGATTTCTTTTGCGGCGGTTTTTAACAGGTATGATTACATGCTAGATTACCTTAATCCGGCAAGCTCTTCATTTCAAAACGCGCTTGGCTCAAATTATGAACTGGCCGCTCCGGTCGGGAAAATAGATTTGATGCTCGGCTATGCAATGCCCAGCGGCGCGATGATCGGCATCGGCGGTTATTTTGCTTTTCAAAATGAAGCCGATTCATTATCCCCAAATATCCTTATGGAATCTAATTTGTTCAAAGGTACCGCTGGTATTAACTGGCCTTTGGCAAAATCAATGAATCTGGAAGTTTCCGTGGACATTTCTTCACTGAGAGGGAAAGGGGTTCAATTCGACACTGCCGCGAAAACGATTGCCGATGGAGATATGTCCTTCAAGGGGGACGTGCGGTTATTTTCCGCCCTTAGTTCATTCAACGGCGACTTTGTTCCTCATATCGGTATTGAAAGAATCAGTCTTATGAAAGGTAAATACGACAAATTAGACGTTTCGGGCGGCCTGGGCGTCAATATCAATATCGATAAGGGCTTTTTCTATACCGCGCTTGAAGGGCTTTACGAATCAACGGATAAAGACTATCTAAGTCCCACGACTTCAACGTCCGGCATCGGCGGAAGAGTAAGCGCGGGATTGGAGAGGAACGTAATCTGGGATTGGTGGGTATGGAGGATCGGTATCATGAAACAGCTTCTCTATGTTACCGATGGCGCAGGAAATAACGGTAAATGGGAACAGAACCCCGAATCGGACGGATCCGATAATGATTTCGCGGCCATTGGATGGGGACTCAATATTGAAAACAGGCTGAAAGTTGATATTGTTTTAGCCGAAAACATGTGGTACACATTAACGAATCTGGTCAGTGGTTCGTCCAAATATTTGCTTAACAGGGCAACTATAACGTATAGTTTTTGAAACGGACTCTTCATTTATTAACGTATAATTTTTCGCCATAAACGGATGATATTATTTAAAGTAATATCATCCGTTTTTTTTACCCCATGAATGATTCAAAACAACGATTTAGGCTTTTATCATTTCTTTTCTTTTTCCTTTTTGGCGGAGCAATCATAGGCGAAACCGTTTCGCTGACCATGGTCGTGACCATTCTGGGTCCCGCAATTATCAGCAAATTATATCTGATCAACGGCGCGCTTCTATTCTTGCTTCCCCCCTTGTTTTTTCAGAATATTGACAAGGTCAATCGAGGTAAACTTTTATCGATACAACTGCTGGTTTCGGCCGGGATCCTGACGGCGTATTTTATCGGGATCTATGAGCTGGGAAACATGGGGCATTCAAACGGCGCGCTGTCTTTCCTCATCCTGATAATCTACCCTGTTTCTTATCTGTCAAAAACGATCCTGTTTTTAACCTTTTGGACGCTTGCAAACGATATTTATCACAGCGATGAAGCAAAAAAGGGGTTTCCCCTGGTAGCCGCATGGGGATTTGTCGGCGGTCTTACCGGCGCCTGCGCAGCCAGGCTGCTGTTGGAAAAAGTTGATGCCGTGATGATAATCGGACTCTGGATTATTGCCTACCTGATAGGCTGGTTTCTTTCGCGCAAGGCCACAAAGCAGTATTGGATTAAACTGCTTAAAAAAGAAGAAAGCGTTCAAGCCGCGGGCCGCGGGAATTTATTCAGGGGAATCGTCTCGGTCCTGGATATAAAATTGATCCGGTTGATATCGGTGCTCTATTTTTGCGTGTTTGTAGCGGTTTTTATGCAGGACTATATGTTCTGGAAAAGGAGTTCTTTGCTTTTTCCGACCTCCAACTCGCTGGCCTCATTTCAGTTTACTTTTTACCTGACGTACGCTTTTATCACTATTATGGGCCTTCGTTTTGTCGTTCCTTCCATGATTTTCAAATGGGGATTTACAAGGATATTTTTGATTTTGCCGTTCACCTTGTTCGGCGGCTCCGTACTTATGATGATCGTGATCCTTGCCGGGGCGAGCCAGCAGGTGCTGTTTATGGTATTCGCGGGTATCCAGTTCGCGCGTTATGTGGTTTTTGAAAATGCGTTTTCACCGATTTATCAGATGTTTTTTGCGGCCGTGCCCAGGGAAAAAAGGGGCAGGGCGAAAACTTTTCTGGAAGGGATCATCAAACCCTTTGCAATCATGATCACCGGACTTATTCTCATCCCGATCGATAAAGTCCATAACGGGATCATTATAATCATTGGCATTACATCGCTGGTCATGATCCGGGTCGTTTTCAGGCTCCGCAAAACCTATATGGAAGCCCTTATGCCTCAGATTCGGTCCTTTGATGCAACACAGGAGATAATCTCAAAAATTGGTAGTTACCGTGACCTGAAAATAGTATCTTTATTAAAGGAATATTCGCATTCCACGGACGTGGACGTACGCAGTCTCTGTGTAAAGATACTTTCCAACGACGGTTCGCGACGCGCGTTTAAAATCGTTGTTGATATTTTTGAGAATGAACGCGATAAAGCCGTCAAGGAAATAGTGGCGCGTTCTTTGGCGCATTTTTCCATGAACGACGCGAAGCCGTTCGTAGAAAATTTATTAAACGACGACAATCCGCGTATCCGGGCAAATACGCTCTATTCGATTAATCAGATGGAATGCCTGTGGAAACGCCAGCTAAAAAGTACCATTGCTCCGATGATCTTTGAAAATAACCCCCGGATCCAAATTGAAGCCGCCCGGTATATCTGGGCCATGGGTGACGAAGATAATAAGGCGGTGGTGCTTAACCTGCTTGAATCCCTGTGCGTCTCTAAAAATTCCAACAAGCGCTCGGCCGGGATATTTCTGATCGGCGCCCTTAAGCCGGAAAGGTGGGAAGCCCTCTTGCTTGAAAATCTTCAATCCGCCTCTCTGCAGGTTTTTAGCAAATGCGTCGACGTTATATTCAGGTCTTCTTCAAAACAGACCAGGCTCAGGACGCTTGAGATCGTTGAAAGGATGTCACGCAACCACATATCGCTGACGGGCAGGATACTTCAAAAAATAGGCACGCCGGCATTCGACGTTGTCGTAGACTTCCTGCGAAACGCGCACAACCAGAGGATGATCGTTGAGCTCATCCACGCTCTCCGCATGGCGACCGAACCGGGGAGGCTTGACAGCGAAAGGATTGTTGTCGACAAAGAAACGAAGGCCGCCGTCGTTGATTTAATCCGTAAAGATTTGGAACAGGTGTACCGGGACGGCTTTATATGGTGGCGGTTCCTGAAAAAGAGCGCCGATCGTCCGGACGATGAGCCTACGGCTGTTTTGGAAGACGCGCTGCGGGACCAGTTGCTTCGCGTGTGCGAGCGGGCGCTTGATGTCATGGTGCTTCTTGATAAAAACGGAATGATGTCGGCGGTCGGCAGGGATTTAGACCTCAAGGACTATACCCAGCGCCTGGACGCGGCGGAAATCATAGAAAGCCTTAGTGAATCGTTGCTGGCCCCTTTTATTGTTCCCGTCCTCAGAAGCGATGAATGGGAGGATATCGCGAAAATCGGCAGGGGCCGCTTTCATTTTGAAGACGACGCATCGTCAAATAATGCGCATTATTTCGTCGGGTCGAAAAACAAATGGGTATGTTTTAGCGCCCTTTATTATTTGTTTAAATCACTAGGCAGGAACCGGCTTGTCGAGCTCGAAAAAACGATGCTTGTGACGCTGCAGCTTGACCCGAATATATATTTGTCAAGAGCTGCGTGCGAGTTGCTGTCAAATCCGGGTTCACCCGGTTTTAAGGGGAACGTTGTGGAATCCTTCGAATTGCTTGAGCGGGCAATGGCCTTGAAAAAGACGTCGCTTTTTCACAGTATTCCCGCAGAAAAATTAATGGGGCTTGCGGAAATAACCCGAAGCATGTCATATAAAGCGGGAACGCTCATCTCCCGTGAAGGGGAAGTGTCGGACCATCTCTATATTGTGAGGAAAGGCGGTTTAAAAATTGTTAAGTCAAAAAACAATATAAAAACTATTTTAACCGTGTTACATGCGGGAGAAACCTACGGAGAGATCGGCCTTTTTAACCAGGCCCCCCGTTCGGCTTCCGCCATCGCGCAGGAAGACTGCGAATTGTGGGTCATTCAGCGAAGTTCGCTTAAGAAATTTTTATTAGAAATGCCTGAAATAGCCTATAATTTTCTGGAAGTATTCAGTGAAAAACTGCGCAAAAACAGCGAAGAAGTCGCGCAGCTCCAATATTCGTTTGCAAACAGCAAAAAAGATTATTTGCTATAATAATATGTTTAACCACCCAAACACTTAAGCAGAGGAGGATCCTATGAGGAACGTATGGCGGGCGTTTTTGGCCGCATTGTGTGTAATCACATGTTTTAGCGTGCTGGGATGCACCGGAGCAAAAAAAACAAACCGGGAGTTTACGGTGCTTATTAGAATGATGCCTGCCCAGCAGCGCTTCTTTGAAGAGGAGTATGTCGCAAAATTCAACAAGGAGCATAATTGCAGGATTTCCGTTGCGACGTTCACCGACCAATGGGACATTGAACGTTTTCTAAAGCTCGACAAAGGAAAGAAAAACCCTGAAATCGGCCTGGTAAAGACGCCGTTTGAGGTGACCAGGGAGCTTGTTTACAAGGGATACATGCAGCCGCTTACGAAAGCAATTGACAGCGCAAAAGTAATGATGGACCTGGCCGAGTACCATCCGCTTGCGAGCGGGCTCGGCTATGTTGAGGGCCTGCCTTATTATATTCCGCGAAAACTTGAAACACGGGTGCTCTTTTACAGGAAATCAATGGTCGCTGATGCCGTGGCAAAATTTGAAAAGCATAAAAAGCGGATCAATGACGAGCTCAAGAAACAAAACGGGTTCGGGCTTCCCAAGGATTACGCGCTGGAAGGCGACCCGGCAAAGTGGGACCTGTATGACCTGTACGTTGTCGGATCGATTTGGGCTAATGAAGAGTATAATGGCGTAAAAACGCCGCGCATTGCCCACCGGGGAGCCCGCTATGAAGGGACGGCGCTTGATTTGGTTGACAGGGCGCTTCAGCTGGGCGCGACGCACCAGGACATCCTGACGCTCGGTGACAAAACATCCGAAGCTTTATTGTGGGAAAATGTCTTCATCCGCAACGGTTTGTACAACTCCGGCATGTGGCAGGACCCATGGCGCGGGGCCAATCTCTATAACGGAATAAAGGACGGGAAGGTTTTTCTGACCTTTTTGCAGCAGATTGACTGCTTTAATGTCCACGGATGGCCTGATGATCCGGGAATGCCCGCCTATCTGCCCGATATCAACGATATGGGGCTTTCCGTGCAACCCCAGGCAGTGTCGTTTGAATTGACGCCGCAGGGCAAACCCGTTATGTCCGGTACGCGTTCCGTTTCCACAGGCGGCTGGTGGTGGGGAATTCCCGTGACGTGCCCGAACCCGCAACTGGCATACGAGTTCGCGCGGTTCATAACATCGAAGGCGAACCAGGCCCTGGAGTGCTCGAAGTTCGGCATGATCCCCGTGCGAAAGGACATCCTGCTTAAACTGCCCGACGTTTTCTCGCAGGGATGGGTCGGGGACATTTTTAAAACGTCGGTTGACCAGGTTACGGCCAACGGTCTGACGACCGTGCCTCTTGTAAAGGAATATCCGCAGGTGGCCCAGAATTTAATCGACGCGTGGTATGGTTTGTGCGTGGAATATGACCAGAAAAAGTCGGGAGTGATGACGCTTCCCGTCATGAAAGAAAAGCTGGCGAAAGAATTCCTGCCCAAGCAAAAGCAGATGTTGGGACCGGATTTTCCCAAGTAATAATCGCCCAATGGCCTGTGCATGGACACAAAAAATAGTGACGCGAACACGGGAGATGTGGCCGCTTTTTCCAGCGGCCGCCTATCTCCTGGCTTTTTTGATTATTGTCCTTGCCTATCTTTTGGGGCTGAGTTTTTCATCGACCGTCGAAGGCCGCCCGCTTTTCCCCACGCTTAAGCCAATCCACGCCGTCGTGGCCTCCCATGGATTTAAGGAAGCGCTCGTTAATACATTTTATTTTGTCATAATCGGGACGCCGCTTGAGCTTATCGCCGGTCTTTTTTTAGCGCTTATTTTATATCGCAGCTTTTTTTTGCGTAATTTTATCCGAAGTCTTTTCTGCATACCTTTGGCCGTTCCGGCCCTGGTAACCGCTATCCTGTTATTTATTCTTTTTGATTTCCCCGGCGGGCACATAAACCATATACTCATGGGCAAATATGGTCATTTGCCCGCGCTGATTCATGCGCCCCTCAATTGGCGCGGAACAAAAGCGCTTGCTTTGGGGATTTCATTGTTCGGAAAAGTCTGGCGAGACACTCCCATTTCCATGTTGATCCTTCTGGCCGGGTTGAACGCCATTGATCCGGAACTTTTTGACGCGGCAAAAACATTGGGTGCGGGGTTCCGCGCGCGATTATGGCATATCATTCTCCCTCTGCTTATCCCCTCATGCGCAACGGTTATATTGCTCAGGTCCATTGAAATGTGGAAGGAATTCATTTTTCCATTCGTGCTTGCGGGGAAATACAGTTTGCTGGGAACCTTAATTGAATCGCTGTACAATGATTGGGGCTCTTCAAATGAGGCCGCCGTCGTTGCGCTGGCGCTTGTTATCTGTATCGTGATAACAACGTTTGCTTTTCTGAAGATCATGGAAGCTATTCGCGCGTGGCTGTGGAAAGGGGCGAGTCGTGGACAAACCGCATAAAGGATTGCCACTTGACAGCCTTAAATATTTTATCTGGCTGTCAGCGCTGTTGATCGCCGTTTTTATGGTGATAAGTCCGCTTTATTTATTAATTAAATATGCCGTAAGCGACAGCTCAAGCATCAATACCGGCGGATCTCCCATACCATTATGGCCCTACCATGCGACGGCAAGAACTTTTCTATATCTTTTTTCCGACCGGCAATTTTATTCGGTCATCATAAACAGCGTTTGTATCGCGCTGGGCACCGTATTTCTGTCAATGATACTCGGAGTGCCCGCGGCTTATGTTCTTGCCCATTATCGTCTGCCAGGAAGGAAATTAATCATTTTGGGACTTATATCGGTACGGCTTTTTCCGGATATAGCCTCTATTATTCCAATTGCCGAGTTTTTTATTCGATTAAATTTGCATAATACCTATGCGGGCGTCATATTAGCGCACACCCTGCTTGCCTTGCCGTATGTGATTTTTATCGGTATGAGCGCCTTTGAGACCATTCCCGGAGATTTGCAGCAACAGGCGACGGTAATGGGGGCCAACAGGTTCCAGATTTTTTATTCCATTCTCCTGCCCCTTGCCATTCCAGGTCTTGCCGCGGCGGCCCTCTACACTTTTTTATTATCGTGGGACGAATTCATTTTTTCTTATTTTTTGCTGGGGCTTGGAAAAATTTCAACGCTCACGCTCTATCTGAAACAGAAATTAACGTACTCGCCGCCGCAGAACCTGCTGGCGACGATATCGGTTTGTTTAAGTTTGCCGGTCATCATTTTCTCCCTGCTTTTGCAGAAATATATGACGGCAGGCATTACCTCGGGTTCGGTCAAATAGGCGGACTTCATGGCGGATGTTGTTGTAAAGGGCATTTCCAAATATTTCGGGGAGCATCGGGCGATCGGCGACCTTGATCTCGACGTAAAAAGCGGCGAATTCGTTACGCTGCTGGGACCGTCGGGCTGCGGCAAAACGACCTTGCTCCGGATGATCGCGGGATTGGAGAAGATCGATAAAGGGGACCTTTTTGTCGGCGGCAAACGGTACAACGACGTCCCCGCCCAGCACCGCCGCGTGGCAATGGTCTTTCAAAGTTATGCGCTTTTTCCGCATATGTCGGTCTATGACAACGTCGGGTTCGGGTTGAAGATCAAGAAGGTGGGGCGGGAACAAATAAAACAGAAGATTGCCTGGGCCCTGTCGATGCTGAATCTTGAAGGATTAGGGGATCGTTTTCCAAAGGAGATATCGGGTGGCCAGCGCCAACGGGTGGCGCTGGCGCGGGCGCTGGTGCTGGATCCCGATGTCTTGCTCCTTGACGAACCCCTGAGCAATCTTGACACAACGCTGCGTGACAAGGCCATGGAAGAACTGAAGCGGATACACGGGCAGGTAGGCAAGACCATCATATACGTGTCGCACAACCAGGTTGAAGCAATGACCATGAGCGACAGGATAGCGCTTCTCAACGCGGGGTGCCTTGAGCAATACGATACGCCGCGAATGGTCTATGATGAGCCCAGGACGCTTTTTTCCGCTTCATTCATCGGCAGTCCGGTCATGAATGTTTTTAACGGCCGGATCGAGCATGAGGACGATATGATGGGTGTATCGACCCCTATCGGGTTTTTTATTTTTGACAAAGAAACGGCGTTACTCACGCAGTCCATCACGGGAAGCGAGGCGATCATCGGCGTCCGGCCGCAGAACATCGCCAGGGCCGACCACTACGCCGCCCGGCGATATTCCGATACCATGGTCATGGTGACCGTGGAGCTTGTACAATCATTGGGCGACCGCAGCCTGGTCGTCGGGAGGGGAGAAAATGAGACTATCATCCGCTTTCTGGTCACGCGTGAAGACGACATCAGGCCCGGCCAGCAATTGCCGGTATTTATTGACGGACGCAAGATCCATCTCTTCGACCCGCTGCGGCGGACCAACATGCTTTCGAAGTAGCCCGGAATGCCATGTCCATGTATTGCAAGAATGACGGATGGATATCTATGACCCGGTATGTCCGAATACAAAGGCGCACAAGGTTCGCGCTGCTTGCATGCGGGATTTTTCTTTTCGGATGCGGCGAAAAAGATTCCGTCATTAGAGAGAAACTCGATGCAATCTGCACGAGCGATCTGAAGGCAATTACCGCGGATTTACCAAAAACCAGCCTGTCGGACTCAATCTATTACACCGTTGTATCGTATAAGAGCTATTCCGAGGGAAGATATTCCAAAATGGCGGTTGTTGATTTTTATTTTCTCAATAAAGTCAAGGCAAAAATCGTCCGGAAATACCGGTATCTTGAAGAAGCCCGTTTATGGGACCGTTACTCCAATGTTTATACGTTTATTGAAGACACTGCACAGCAGTCGCATCGCTAACGCAACGGCCGTCTGCGCGATCCTGTGCCGGTTTTCGATGTGCGGGGGGCAGCAGACCTTGCCCGAGGACATGCATGCCTGCGCCCTTGCCAGCATCGAGTATGTGTACACGGAAAAATTCAAACAGGCCGAGGAAGAAGCAAGGAAAATGGTGGACAAAAATCCCCAGCACCCGGCGGGATACTTCTTCTGGGCGGTGGCGATCGATTCCTGGATGTTATATTATCAGTCAAGCAAGCGCGAAGAGGAATTCTACCGCTGCTGCGACAGGGCCATTGACAACGGCGAGCGGTGGCTTTCAAAAGACCCCAACAACGCGTGGGTCAAATTTTTCATGGGGGGCGCGGACGGTTACAAGGGGACCTATGAATCGCGCTACGAGCGCTGGATCACCTCGTTTCGGCACGGGTGGAAAGGGGTGTCTACGCTCATGGACCTTTATAAAACCAATCCCGACATTCATGATATAAACTTCGGGGTGGGCACGTATCACTATTGGCGCAGCGCGTTGACCAAGATGTTGTGGTGGATGCCCGGGGTCGGCAATAAATGCGAAGAAGGCATCAAGGAACTCTATGATGCAAAAAATTTCGGCATCTATACGAAAGTCCCTTCGGCCGTCAGCCTCATCGCGATTCTGACGAATGAAAAGCGCTATGAGGAGGCCGCAAAGCTCTGCGATGAAATGCTCGCAAAATATCCCACGACGCTGGTTTTCTGCTGGGCCAAGGCGAAGGCCCTTTTCCATATGGAGCGGTATGAAGACGCGGAACAGGTGTATCAGTATATTCTCAGCCGGGTGGAATCGGAGACGATCGACAATCATTACAATGCGGCGCTGTGCCACCTCTGGCTTGCAAAGATATACTTGAAAATGAAGCGCTATACCCAGAGCACCGCGGAGTGCAACCGGATGAATTATTACAATTTTGACGATGAAATAAAAAAAAGGCTGGAGAAGTATTTTTCCGAGGCGAATTCCATTAAGGACCAGGCCAAGGCGGCGAGCCTGAAGAAACAAGAGGCCGAATTCACGCCGTAGTAGGGGGACGGCGCGCCGTGCCCCTACTACGGCAGGCGATTTTTGTTAAATAATTATTTTCCTATATTTCCATTCTATGGAAAGGATATATTTTTAACCAGGATTTTCTTGATTAAAAGGATTTCCAGGATTTTGCTTTGGAAAAAGATTTCTTTTCTAAATAAAATTGCCGGAATAGCTCAATGGTAGAGCGGCGCATTCGTAATGCGTAGGTTGAAGGTTCGATCCCTTTTTCCGGCTTAATAAAAACCCTTCAATTTTGCTGAAATTCATTAGAAAAAGCATTTTCGAGGGGTTTTTTATTATTCGCACAAAAAATGCGAAAATTGATTATATTCCCAAGTAGTCGCAATGACAGGGACGTAATATTGAACTTGATTACGAGAGGAATATTGGGCATGCCCATGATTCTTTTAATGATTCCCATTCTTTTTTACACACTATCTATTGCAGGCGAAACCGACAGTCTTCTCTTTCAACTATCGATCGATGGTCCGGCTACCGAGCTTGTCAGGTGGCTCGAAAAATGCGCTACCCCTAACCTGCGACGATCCGATGGTCTCACGCCGCTGCTTGCCGCGGTGCAGGCCAATAATCGCTCGACGGTCACCGTTCTGCTGGAACACGGCGCCGACGCATCAATTGCAGACACCATGAATTTCGATCCCTTATACTGGGCTTTACAAAAGGGTTTTTACCCGGTTGCCGATGTTCTTCTTGCACATGGCCTCAATGTCGACCGCCGCAATTCGCAGGGGAACACGCCCTTGATGTCGGCGGTCATGCGGGGAGACCTCGCGGCCGCTTCCTATCTCC
Source organism: Chitinivibrionales bacterium (assembly GCA_049684795.1). Lineage (GTDB taxonomy): Bacteria > Fibrobacterota > Chitinivibrionia > Chitinivibrionales > FEN-1185 > JBAVGL01. The sequence continues at coordinate 15,334 of JBAVGL010000190.1, forward strand.
TTCAGCACGGGGCCGATCGTATGCGAAAGTCGACGACAGGGGCGACGCCTGAGATCATCGCGTCCCGGAATCGCGATAAGGCGATGATCAAATTATTGTCGTCGTTTACACCGGCGGAACAGAGTTGGGTACTATCGGCTGCCGATACTAGTGCGCGCGATGTTAATTGCAGCTACATTGATGCAAAGGCGCTTGCTGCTGCAATTCGGTCCGGACGACGCAACTTCAGCTCCTGCTCGCTTATAGGGATGGATTTTAAAGGCATGCGACTGTATGGTTTCAATTTTAAGGGAGCAAACCTCTCGGGTTCCGACTTACGTGGCACTGATATGCGTCACTGCGATCTGAGCGGTGCTGTGCTGCGAAACGCTTTTTTGCGCGGGGCCGACCTCCGGTATGCACGAGTGGAAAGCACGGATTTCGGCGATGCCATGCTTACCGCATCGGATCTACGCGAAGCGGTGGGACTGTCGCTTTACCAGCTACGGAGCGCCCGAAATTTGTACAAAACGAAACTGGACAGCGAAACCGTCGAAGTCATGCAGCGCGATTATCCCAATCTCTTCAAGGATCC
>JBAVGL010000191.1:0-5872 GCA_049684795.1 Chitinivibrionales bacterium
AGACAAGACAAGTGAATTATCCAAAATTATCCGTTTCTGCGATAAAAACAATGTCGAGGCGGTCGTTACGAACAATTTTGAGGAAGGCGGAAAAGGCGCGCGGGGCCTTGCGGAAGCGGTTTTGCGCAGTATTAAAAGGAACGAAAAGAAAAAGCCGCGTTTCCTTTACCCGCTCGATAAAACCATTGAGGACAAAATCGATATTGTCGCGCGAGCGGTCTATGGAGCCAGCGGCGTTGATTTCGACGGCGCGGCTAAAGCCGATCTGGATCTGATGCGCAAGCACGGGTTCGACAAACTGCCGGTATGCATCGCAAAAACCCCTCTCTCACTCTCCGACAACCCCAAACTGCTTGGCAGACCTAAGGGGTTCCGGATCAGGGTCAATGAATTGCGGCTCAATGCGGGGGCCGGATTCGTCGTGGCAATTTGCGGCAACATCGTCACCATGCCCGGCCTGCCAAAAGTCCCGGCGGCAGCCAGGATCAGAATATTGCCTAATGGTCAAGCGGTTGGATTGACGTAGAAGAATTCATCCCTGAGGATTAAAAAACTTTCTACGGTACACAGAACTCAGGTTTAAGCATACATAGGTTACGATAACAGTCTACGCATTCTTGGCCCTTTACCTGGACCGTATTACCGGGCAGGTGCCTGAAGTCAATTTTCGACGGCGTTTGCACATGATGAAAAAAGCCGTTACGGAGCAGCACGGAAATGTTAAAAAAATCGCTCAGGAGCGGCTCGCGGAATTCGGCGGAAGCGCATTCGCGTCCCTGTAATATGTCCGTTCGCGCTATGGCGAGTTCGGCCATTGAGACGCTCGAAGGAATAGGGCTGTCATAGGTCTCCGCCGGGACCGTTAAAAAATCCCTTTGCGAAGATTCCGTCCAATCATTATCCTTATAGTAAACCTTGACTTTGTCGTAAAATACGTCTATTTCTTTTGAAAATCCGCCGGTTTCCTCATGCAAGTAGGTTAAAAAAAGCAGCATGGCGGCGCAATCCTGCAAATATTCCCCTGGAAAAGCGTTGGAACCCATTGAACTGTGGCGCATGCTCGCCATGCGCCAATTACGGCCTATAATCCCCGACAACAGGGCCTTCGCCTTTTCAAGCAGGCGGCCGTCGTCCAAGTACCGATACGCATGAATTAGTCCGATTCCCGCTAAACAATTCCAACCGGTAACGATCTTCCTGTCTATGAACGGCTGCGGCCGCTTCTTACGGGCTTCCAACAATGCATGCTCGCTGTCGGCGGGGGTTTCGTTTTGTATCTTTACCAAATGATTTTTACCCTTGAAATTTCCCTCTTCAAGGACGGAGTAAATTTCCCTGAAACGCGAAAACTCTTCCGGAAGCAGTATCGCGGCAATTTCGTCGTAGGCCCACAGATAAGTGGCTCCTTCCTCGTGGTTGGTGTCGGCATCGTGGCCGCTGTAATAAAGCCCGTCGGATTCAAAGGATTCTTCCAGGCACCGGATGATTTTTTGCGCCGCGCGTTTATAGTTTTCGTCCTTCAGCGTGCCGTATGCCAGGGAATATTCCCAGAGCAAAAGCGCCTGATCATACAGCATTTTTTCGAAATGCGGAATTGCCCACTCCCGATCGACGCAGTAGCGGAAAAAACCTCCCTGCAAGTGATCGTGGAGACCGCTAAGCTGCATTGCGTCGAGCGTTGACGTGATCATCTTCTTCAGCACGGGATCCTTGTTGGACTCATAATAATACAGCATGAAAAGCACGGCGCAATGCGGCGGAAATTTGGCGTGAGCGCCAAAACCGGCATACTCGAAATCAAATGCATTCGACAATTTCTCTACTAGACGCTCCTCGGCGGCTTTCGTAAACCGCGGTCTCTTATAAACAAATGGTTCAATCCCGTCCTTGCGCGTATCATAATAATTTTTAATTTCCCTCAACACATCAAGAAACCCCGGCGCTTCATCGCGCGTTCCGACGGGAATGTAGGTACATGCGAAAATCGGCCTCAAGGAAGGAGTGAGAAAAATATTCAGCGGCCAGCCTCCCCGCTCGCCAAGCGATGTAATGAAAGCCATGGCAAATTGATCGATATCCGGCCTTTGTTCCCGGTCGACCTTTATCGAAATAAAATTGGAATTGAGGTACTCGGCGATCCGTTCATCGCTGAAGGCTTCCTGCGCCATGACATGGCACCAATGGCAGGTAGCGTAACCTATAGAGGCAAAAACGATCTTGTCGCTTCTTGTCGCGTATTCCAGGAGGCTTTTGTCCCATTCCTGCCACCATATGGGACTGTTTGCATGCTGCTGCAAATACGGAGAACTCGCGAATGCCAAGTTGTTTTGCGCGTAGGTCATTTTTCGCTCCTGAAAACAGTACGTTCGTCCGCAATGTCACATTGTTGCCGCCACGGTAACCTGTTCAAGGATTTCACCGGCTGTTTCCTGATTACCCCCTGCGGCAATATCACCTACGGAAATCATTCCTACGAGAAATTTATTTCGGTCGACTACAGGTAATCGCCGGATCTTTCCTTTTTCCATTTTCTCCGCAACTTCTTCAATTTCATCGTCGTCAAAGCACCACTCAATATTCGGCGTCATGATGTCCTTTGCCATTGTCGTGCGAGCGTCCTTTCCTTCGGCCGTCAACCTGACGGTTATGTCACGGTCAGTCACCATCCCGATGATTTTGGCATGGTCACATATAGGCAATGACCCAATGTTTAAATCTCGCATTTTCTGAGCGGCCTCTTTGACCGAAGTTATCGGGGTTGCAACTTCAACTTTTTTCGTCATCTTATATTTCACTTTCATAAGCCCCCCTTTCTCATAATCCATGCTCACCAATCAGCATCAGGTTTTCGCCATTTAAACTTATTTTGCCCTTTTATATTGAGTACGAAATATTACCTTTAAATAGTATGAGAATATTTTGAAATCTCCGCTCAAAATTGAAAACATGAAATTTTTGCTCTCCGTAACTATCTTTAGGAAGCCAGAGGGATGGCATAAATGGATGTGATCCATGAAGAAACGAAGGGAAAACGAATTGATTGAGCAGCACCGAGTGATGCAATTAAAGCTGATTTGGCGTATAACCTAGCTGAAATTAGTTTGCGCTCTCATTTTGAGCGGTTTTCGGGGCCGCCGCTTCGATGATCAGGTCCGTCGGGCAGTCGAACTGCGCGAACATCGGGTCCCCGAACGGATGGTCGTTGCCCGACACCTGGACGCGGAAATCTTCATATACCACGTACATGTTCTGTACGTTGACCTGCCATTTCGCGTTAAGCGTGCTGCTGTTGACCTTGTTCGTCCGGGCGGCCTGCAGAAGTTTCATAAATCCCCACGGGCCGTTAAACGTGATGTCTTCGGTGAAATCGTTGTTGACGAGAATTTTTAGCGAAGCGCCCAGAGGTTGCGTCTCCACCGGCCAGTTCACCTGTAGCGATTTGCCTCCCGGAGGAAAATCGAACACCTGGCCGTTGACTTCAAGTTTCGCGCCGTTTTTGTTCGACGACGACGGCGTCATGGTGATGAAGAGCGTGCGCTGCGTCCCGTCGGGCTTGAAGAATATGTCGCGGATGCGCTCCCCATTGACAAGAGAGGCCGAAAGCTGCGGGTTGAAATTGAGCTTGAGGCTGCCCACCGACCTTACCATCCAGCCCGTCGAGGTCTTTACGACGAACGGCGAAAGCACCCGTTCGTAAAACCCCCAGAAGGTGCCTGTTGACGGTCGGAAAAAATCCATGACGTCGGTGAACGACGCGTCCTCGCCTCTCGAAGAAAAAGGATAGCGCCCCGAAAACCTGCTTGTGTACGGTTTGATGATTTCGCCGTGCCAGCGCGTATTGAGGGTCTTTCCAAGAACTTTCGACGCGGCGGCGCCGGTATAATCCAGCGGCGTCAGGAGCACGCTGCGCATGGCGCTACCCAGCGCTTCCGGCATGTTCGACAGCGCGGCCTGCGTATATTTCCAGCCCGATAAAAGCGGGTCGTCCTCCTTGCCGCTGAAAACCGTCAACGCGCTTTCCTCGCCCTGCGTCTCAAGGGTGGCGCATTTTTCAACGAGGGTCTTTATCTTGTCGCGGTACCCCTCATAGCCGCTGAGCGCCCCTCCGGTCGAGCGCGCAAACGTGCGCAGCGGGTCAAACGTGGCGTTGAGATCATCGAACGGCGATTTTTCCCCGAGCGAAAATGAAGCGGCGGCCGCTTCGGCCTTGTCGGCCGCGGCCTCCGCCTTGCCGGCCAGGTTTTTCGTGGCCTTGAATTTGGAGGCGGCGCCGAGCACCGACGCCCCGGCCTGTTCGGCCATGCTTTCTTTTTTCATCACCGTATAATTCGACACGGTCTCAAGCAAAACGGCGAGTTCCGATTTGTCGGCGGTAAGCTTCTGGAGTATCCGCGAACTCCTGCTCAGGTCCCCGAACGGCTCCATGTGAATGGATTGCATGAAATCCAGCCATTTTGTTTTCAGGTCAGCCAGATACGCCGCCACCATGTCGCCATATAATTTCTTGGTGTCGACGCCCACGTCGGGCGACTGCCCCTCCGCCAGGCCGATGACCCAGTCCAGTTTAAACGGGTCCTTGCTCGTTTTGCTTATCCCTTCGGAAACGAACTTGTCCCACCCTTCCTGTGTGTAAAGAACGCTCATGTCCTTGTCGGACTTCAGAATGCCTTCCTGCTGACGGTTAAGCATCTGGTCCAGCGTGATCCTCGGAGCCTCCTGCGAAAAGCCGCTTATGACCGACTCATACAGCGTCTGGGCGTCGGGAAGCCTCCGCAGTTTCGCGCGAGCGGCCATGACCAGCCGCTGGTTTTCCTGTATGGGCGGGAATTGCTGGCGCTTGCAATAGAGCAGGTACATTCCCATGTTTTCCTGCAAAACCGATTCAATTTGCTCGGGGAGCCGTTGCTGCTGATATTTTGAAAGGAGCGACTGCTTGACCGCATTGAGCAGTTCATCGCGCATGAACGCGGTGTCAATGTCCCTGGGGCGTCCGGCGACCTCCTCCGACATTGAAAGATACGTTTTCAACGAATTATACAGCGAATTATATTGCTCACCCGCCAGGGTCTGGTAGTCCTGAGCGCTTTCCCAGATGGTGTATTCGTAATATTTGACGGCAGGGGAAACAATCAGCCGGCTGACAAGGTCGAAATACAGCTTTTTAAGGTCGCCGAGAATGCGCCCGCCCTGGTAAAAACCGAACGCGGAAATTGAAAGCGGCGCCCCATTGTCTTCAAATTTCTGGAGCCGTGACACGGTTTTCCCCACGATGTCAAGGCCATGATACGCGTCGAACAGCGAGGTTTCCGATACACGCACCCCCGATAAATCGGAGGCGATTGATTCATTAAGCGCCGACGATTTGTTCAGCGCCGAAACCATGAGCGCGCAGAGGACAATGGCCGCAAGGCCGATTGCGCCGGTAATGCAATAGTGCCGGACAAGTTCCTGACGGCCGCGCTTCTGGGTGGTCTTGACGAGGAGCTTATCACGCACCATGATTTCCCTGAAGAGGGGCAGGACGAAAAGGGATTGGACCTCGTTTTTGGCGGTCGATGACTGCGGCTGGGGCTGCGGGGCAAGCATTTTTTTCGGGTTGAGCGGGTGCTGCGCGATGGTCATTCCTATGTCGTGCCGGGAGGTAATTTCCTGTTTTTCGGTCATGATTTTCGGCGTGCAGCTGGTAAAATAAAACCCTCTGAAAATGGGTTTACCCTCGTAATTGCTGGGCTTGAACAACTCGGACACAAACGCGCCCAGTTTTTCCTGCATCCCCTCGAAATGAATGACGAATCGGCAAATCATCCTGCGTTTTGCCGAGTCGTTTTCCTTAACCAGTTTGTCAAGACGCAGGTCGGTAAGGGACTTGGAC
>JBAVGL010000192.1:0-8798 GCA_049684795.1 Chitinivibrionales bacterium
CCGTATGCGCGACCGTAAAGGCAAAAAATCATCCCCTCTTGACGATATTCATCCCAAATCCTGGACCTATGAATTCACCCGTGAATTTCTTGAGCTTCTTTGGGTTCTCGAAAAAACGCTCGACGGCTATCCCAAACAGAAAGAAATTTTTGAACGAGTTCTTGAAAGCGATTTATTCAAAGCAGATGAACTTCCGTCTGTTCCGGAGGAGCTTAGAGAAGGCCCGAAAGTCCCAAAAATAGCTAAACATCAAACGTCTATGTGGGATAAATAATTTGGAGAAAAAGAGAAATGAGTACACCCTCCTTCGATAAGGAATACATTCTTTTTTGCGACGAATCCGACAAATATGGTAAATACTTTTCCAACTTTTATGGTGGCGTTATTGTTGGTTCTCACCATTACCAACGTATTACGGACCTGCTAAATGCTAAAAAGAAGGAGCTGAATCTTTTCGGAGAAGTTAAGTGGGGAAAAATTACTGAACTCTATCTTGAAAAGTACATCGAATTAGTACGTTGTTTTTTTTCTGAAGTCGGCGCTGGCAATTTAAAACTCCGAATAATGTTCCGGCAAAATGCCCATGTACCAAAATCATTGTCCGCTCAAAATGATCAAGACCAATATTTTCTTCTCTACTATCAATTTATCAAGAATGCCTTCGGTTTTGAATACCTACGGCCTGATTCATCCAGAAATCCGATACGGATTAGAATATACGTCGATCAGATTGGCGACACTTACGAAAGAATAGACCGCTTCAGAGGATTTATTCACGCATTACCTCGGAATAAACGATTTTCTTACGCCAGATTTGAAATTCCGTTCAATGAAATATCAGAAGTCCGGTCGCATGAGCATGTATTAATGCAATGTTTGGATATTGTTCTTGGTTCAATGACCTTCCGGTTGAACGACAAACACAAAGAAAAATTGCCGGGGACTCGAATTCGAGGAAAACGAACAAAAGCCAAGGAAAAGGTTTACAAGGCAATACTACAAGAAATTCGGAAAATACATAAGAATTTCAATGTGGGTATTTCAACCGGTGTCATGAATACTGCCGAAGGAAGGTGGAAGACATCTTATGCTCATTGGAATTTTAAGGCCAAAGATGCCGATTTTCAGAAGGAACTTACGAAACGAGGCTGTAATAAATAAAAAACCCCATCTGGCCTACATAAATTTCTGACGCATAACGTCAGGGTTCGACCAGACAGGGTAACTTCTACTATAATAATACGACAAAACCATGATAAAAGTCAAATTTATTTTAAAAACTATCGCGATCAGATGGCCGATGAGAACATATTAAATTTTTCCATTTGATCTAAACAGCGGCTCCGCGAACTCTCCCACGAAAACAACCTCCGGCTCAAGGAGCACCCCGCGCTTTTCAAAAACGGTTTTTTGAATATGCACGATCACGTGCCGGACATCTTCCGCCGTTGCCCGGTCGCGGTTGACGATGAAGTTGGCATGCTTGAGGGAGACTTCGGCGCCGCCGAATTGAAAGCCTTTCAGCCCGCACTGCTCTATAAGCACGCTTGCCGGTGTCCCGGGAATATTTCTAAAAACCGACCCGCAGTTAGGAAGGTCGAGCGGATGCTTTGACTTACGCCTGGATACTATTTCATCGAAAACATTCTTTGCCTCGCCGCCGGGATCCGGGGAAAACCGAAATTGCCCTGATAGGATGCACGCTTTTTTACTTTTAAAAATTGTTGTCCGGTACCCTGCCTCAAGGTCTGCCGCCGGGACAGTATGGATGTTCATGTCGGTAAAATCGAGGTAGTCTATTGACACGAGGCAATCCGATACGCATTGGCCGAAAGCGCCGGCGTTCATGACCAGCGCGCCGCCGATACTGCCCGGAATGCCGCCGAGTTTTTCCAGCCCCCGCATTCCCCGCTTGAGCATTTCCAGCACAAGCCTGTTGAGCAATGCCCCGCTCTGGCAAAGCGCGAAAGCATCGCGCCATTCGATTGTTTCAAACCGGGAGGAAACGTCAACGACCATTCCGGGCCACCCCTTGTCGCTTACAAGAACATTACTACCCCTTCCAAGAATAAAAATCGGGACGTTGATTTTCAGGGCGTGCTGAAGGCTTTCGGCTACTTCCCGCCGACTCGCGGGCTGTGAATAGTATCTGGCCAAACCGCCGATTTTATAGGTGGTTTTTTCGGACAGCGCGACGTCAGTTTGAATTGAAATCGTCATTGGAAGGCTGGTCGAAGGAAAATATTTTATAAACGCCTGAACTGACAAAAAATTCAACGATATCCGCGTCAAGGTGACGCGCTTCGACTTCTTTACGTAAAATACCTATCGCCTTTTCCGGGAGCATTTTCGGCTTATAGGGCCTGTCCTGCGACACCAGAGCTTCGTATATGTCAATGACGGCCAGCACCTTGCTTTCGAAACTGATCCTGTCCGCGGTAAGTCCGTCGGGATATCCTGATCCGTCGATTTTTTCATGGTGGTGACTTGCGATCTCGGGAATGAGTTCCAGTTCCTTTGTCCAGGGAATCCGTGAAAGTATCCGGCGCGTGGCGATCGCATGGGAATTTATACGCTCGCGCTCAATCGCCGTCAGGTTGCCTTTTCGCACCGAAAGGGCCTCCCATTCGTGATCGTTTATAAACGGCACCCGTGTACCCTTTCTGTCATAAAAATATTTTGCGCGGATCAATGATAACCGGGCAAAATCCTCATCTTTTAAGGACCCCGCCTTGTTGATTGCGTCTAAAAACGCACAATCCTGGTCGAGGTCCTGTTCCGAGGCCCACGGCAGCGGCGCGGCGGGGATATGGGCGGCGAGCGACAGTTTAATATATTCCACGCGCATTTTTAAAGAGTCCATCTCCTCACGGGAAATCCGGGACTCCTTTAACAGCAGCGCTTCGGGTACGCCTATTTTTCCAATGTCGTGCAAAAGCGCCGCGAAACGGAACTGGTTTTTACGGGACTCCGAAAAGAAAACGCCTTTAAACGGCCCGTTCCGCGCCGCGTTCAGGGCATCGGTGAAGGCCATGGTGTATCCCATGACCCGGCGGGAATGCCCGTAGGTGATCCTGTCCCGTTCGTCAATTGCGGCGATGGACGATTTTAAATACCCCTCGAATATCGACTCTATTTCGCTGTAAAGCTGGACGCGTTCAATCGACACCGCCGCCTGGGAGCCTATGGAACAAATGCAATCTTCGTCGGAAACGGAAAAAGAAGCCGTCAGGGCCTCAATGTCGGAAGTCGAGGACAGGCGGGCCGATTTGTCCCGTTTTTTATTCATGAGCTGGAGGATGCCCACCACTTCTCCGGCCAGGTTTTTTAAGGGGACCGTCAGCATGGACTTCATGCGGTAACCGAATTTTCCGTCCCAATCCCTGCCGAAAGTATATGGGACGGAATCGGGCAGACGGTAAACATCGTCTATATTCAATAACTCTCCGGTACAACCGACATACCCCGCGATCGTTTTTTTGTCCATGGGCATGACGATTTCCGAAGCCTGGCTCACGTCGACCGAATCGTTTTGCGATATTTTAAAGCGGATGGCGTTCACAAACGCGCCGCCCGGGGCGTTTTTCTCACGTATGTATATGCTTCCCGCGTCCGCGCACACGAGGTCCCTGCTTTCGGTCAGGATCGAGGATAATAGTTTGTCAAGGCTCGTTTGCGACGACAGGGCCGTTCCGATGTTGATGAGCTGGTGTTTTTGTTTGCGATATTTAATGATTTCGCCGATGAGTTCCTTATTTTGAGTCATGAGGGCGTTCTGGCGAACGATCGAATTGAGAATGTTGCCGGCGTCGACCATTGACACGGGAGTAGAGAACACGCCATATACCGGCAATTCCTGGAAGAAATCGGGAACTGTTTCCCTCTCTATACGCTGAAAAAAGGGTATTTCATAGCCCGTTCCCACGGGCATTTGGGAAAACAATTCAATACATGATTGTTTAGTGCATGGCAGAAAGGACAGACATCCGATCGGCATGGTGTCTGAAGTGTTGCCGGTAAAAGTCGAAGCTTCCGTCCGAACAAAAACTTCAAGGTTATAAGGCCGGGAAACGGCCGCAAAAACATCGCGGTCGGCCGGGGCCACATCTCCAAGAAGAACAACGTATGGATTCATAGGGTTGCGCCACGTTCAAACTTCCCAGATTATATCCTTATGCACGGCGGAAATCCATAAAAAAAGACTTCCAATTTACAAAAGGAAGTCTTTCAATCGAACCGAGCGATCTGTTTCTTCGCATGGCAACGGTACGGAAGAACTTATTGCGCTTTGATGGCCTCTACCGGACAAACAGTGGCGCATGCGCCGCAATCGGTACATTTATCGGCATCAATCACATAAATCGGATCGCCTTCGCTTATCGCCTCGACCGGGCATTCGGGCATACATGTTCCGCATGCCAAACATGCGTCGGAAATAGTATGGGGCATTCTACTTCTCCTTTGAAAGAAAATTTAATTGCCTGCTAAAATATGGTTTTTAAAATAACATATTTATGCCGGTATGGAGCAAGAAAAATTTTGTGTCAGTCGAAAAAGGAGGTCGGCAAAATCCCCTGTAATGCCAGGCGGCGACCATACATTATACCTGAAAATCATTGCTTAACATATTAAATTATTGCTATAATAGGAATGTCGCCGTCCACTAGCATACCTACATTCCAAGAAAAGGTTGCATGCATGGATATTGCTTTTCTAAAGGCCCGGAAAAAAGAATGCCTCCGGACGCTGCTCGGTTTATATAAAAAAGCCGGTGCCGGGCATATCGGCTCCTCGCTCTCATGTTTTGATATTATGGTGTACCTGTTTTATCACCGGATGAAACCCGAAGACAAATTCATTTTATCAAAAGGTCATGCGGCGGCGGCGCTGTATACGTTGTGCGCTGAAACCGGAAGAATGCCCCGTACCGAACTCGATACATTCTACAAGGACGGCACGTTTCTTTCAGCCCATCCTCCCTGCCGTCCCAACACTAACGGCATATTAATGGGAACGGGAAGTCTGGGCCATGGTTTGTCGCTTGCATCGGGAATAGCTCTGGCGGGCAGATTTACAAAACAGCATTTCAACGTTTATTGCCTTATTTCCGACGGTGACTGCAACTGCGGCTCCACCTGGGAGGCCGCATTGTTCGCCGCGCACCACAGCCTGGACAATCTGCATGTTATCATCGACAATAACGGACTTCAGGGTTTCGGAAGAACCGATGAAGTCCTTGGCATGGGGTCTTTGGTCGACAAGTGGAATTCCTTCGGATTTTTCACCCGGCAGACGGATTGCGGAAACGATTTCGAATGCCTCGACAGGGCCTTTTCATTGACTGATGAGAGCGGCGCTCATGCGCCCAAATGCATAGTAGCGAAAACAATCAAGGGGAACGGAATATCATTCATGGAAAACAAGCTGGAATGGCATTATTTGCCATTTACAGATGCGTTGTATAAGCAGGCGCTCAGGGAATTGGAAATCGATAATGCGTAAACAATTTTCCGAAACCATCGAAAAAATCGCGGTCCGCGACACTTCCGTGTTTTTCCTTACCGGCGACCTGGGTTTCATGGCGCTGGAGAACGTGCGCGACGCGATAGGCGACCGTTTCATCAATGTCGGGGTCTGCGAACAGAATATGATTTCCATCGCGGCAGGTCTTGCGTTGCAGGGTCTTAGGCCCGTCTGTTACAGCATAGCGCCCTTTGCCGTGTTCAGGCCGGCGGAACAGATCCGGCTTGATGTATGTTTGCATAATCTGAATGTTAAAATAATAGGGAATGGCGGAGGATACGGCTATGGTATCATGGGCGCTACGCACCATGCCCTGGAAGATATTGCCGTACTTGCGTCGTTTCAGAACATGCGTTGTTTCCTGCCTTTCTGCAACGAGGATGTATGCGGGATAACGGAGCGAATGTTTGCCTTCAACGGGCCGTCATATCTTCGATTGGGTTTCGGCGTCAAACCGCAAAGCGTCCCTCTTCCGGATTGCGCTCCCGTTAGAAAATTATCGAAGGGAAACCGCATAACCGTCGCGGCGCTCGGCCCGGTCGTATTGAACGTTCTCGAAGCGGTGCATGCTGACGGCATGCTCGAAAAGGACGTGGAAATTTTCGTCGTTTCAGAAATGCCGCTCAACCAGGCGCCGGGTGAGCTGCTGGAAAGCATACGGAAAACAAAGCGGCTGCTGGTCGTTGAAGAACATGTGCAACGAGGAGGCCTCGGAGGCAATCTGGCGGAAATTGTTTTACAAAACGGCAGCGCCTGCGTATTTGAACATATTTTCGCCCGCGGCTATCCGGACGGGCGGTGCGGAAGCCAGCGCTATCATCAACAAATAAGCGGCATGGACCCGGAGTCGATAGCAACCAGAATAAAGGAAATGCTCAATGGAAAATAAGCACGACTTTTACAGCGCGTTGGATAACCGCGCCATCGAAGAGATAAAACGCCTGAAAGGGCCGGTGCTGGTTGTCGGCGGGTCGGGATTCATCGGCGCAAACCTGTTTTTCATACTCACAAAATTCCGCGATGATGTTTTTGCGTGCTCCCGGAATCCACAGCGAAGCTGGCGCCTCATGGGCGTGGACCCGCTATTTCTGATAAGCGCCGATATCCGCAATTACGAACATTTGCGGATGGTAGTTCACAAACTGAAACCACGAACGGTCTTCAACGTTTCGGCCTACGGAGCATATGCGCGTCAGACGGATTCTTTTCTGATACACGCGACCAATTATTCGGGCACCTTGAATCTGATAAAGGCTCTTTCCGATGAAGGGTGCGACGCGTTCGTGCATGCGGGCACCTCGTCGGAATATGGATTGAACTGCGAACAGCCGGATGAAAAAGACGAATTGCTTCCCAACAGCGACTACGCCGCGTCCAAGGTCGGAACCAGCTATCTGTTAAAATACTACGGACACATTTTAAAATTTCCGTGCGTGAACATGCGGCTGTATTCGATTTACGGGCCCTGGGAAGAAAGGGATCGTCTTGTTCCCACGCTCGTTTCCCAGGGGCTGAAAGGAACGTATCCATATTTTGTCAATAATCAGATTTCCCGTGATTTCGTGTATATTGACGATTGCGTATCCGCCCTGGTAAAAGCCGCCCTTAAGGCGTGCCGGACGGCTCCGGGAATTTCCGTTAATATCGCCTCCGGAATTAAAACCACGTTGATTGACGTCGCAAAGACGGCTCAGGAGGTGTTCGGCATACCGAGCGAGCCCGTTTTCGGCTCAATGCAGAACCGCACATGGGACCTCCCGGACTGGTTTGGCAACGCGACGCTCGCGAAGGACCTCTTGGACTGGCGGTATTCGGTCCCGTTTAAGCAGGGATTACAGCTTTCGGCAGCATGGGAACGGGAAATGGCCGGCAATCTCCGGTATGTTTTTATCCCCGGTAAAAAAGAAAAAATATCGGTAATAATTGCCTGTTATAAAGACAGCCAGTCGATTCCGGTGTTATATGAACGGCTGTTGAAAGTGTTTAGGGGGGCTGAAATCGATTTCGAACTTATATTCGTCAACGATGCGAGTCCGGCGGAAGATGAAGCGGTAATTGCGGGCTTATCAATGAACGATACGCACGTGGTAGGAATAACCCATTCGAGGAATTTCGGGTCCCAGTCGGCCTTCATCAGCGGCATGGAAATAATGACCGGCGACGCCGCGGTCCTGATGGATGGCGACGGACAGGACCCGCCCGAGCTTATTCCCGAATTCATCGATAAGTGGAACCAGGGGCATACTATCGTTTTCGGAGAGCGGGTCAAGCGCGACGCCCCTTTCCATATGCAGATTTTCTACAAGCTATTCTACAGGATTTTTAGAAAGCTCTCCGATATCGCCATGCCGGTTGACGCGGGAGATTTCTCCCTCATTGATAAAAAAGCCGTTGGTTTTTTGTTAAAGTTTCCGGAAAAGGACATTTTTATCCGGGGTCTTCGAGCGTGGATCGGATTCAACCAAACAGGCGTTTGCTATACAAGGCCCGAGCGGCTGTTTGGAAAAAGCACCAATAATTTATTAAAAAATTTATGGTGGGCGAAAAAAGGAATTTTTTCATTCAGCCTTAAGCCGCTCCAGTTCATTCAGGGAATTGGCATTATATTTTTCCTCATTACCATTGCGCTCGGGATATTTTATTTTTTGAGCTATATTATGAACCCTCCCCGCGATGCAAAGGGCATCACGACGGTGGTCATGCTGGTGCTGGGTCTTGGAAGCATTCAACTCCTTTCTTTGAGCGTTATCGGCGATTATATTGGCAAAATCATTGAGGAAGTCAAAAACAGGCCGAAATTTATCCGAAGCAAAATTATCTATCGCGGGAAATTATACGACAAAGAAGAGAGTATGGAAACCATTCTCGAAGAACTGAAAACCTATCACAAACATTATTAATCGAGCATTGACCGGATTCATAACCTTTCTTACCTTTGATCCAAACAATATCGGGTACACGCATGGCAAGCATTCAAGACGACCAGGGATACAATCAAGGCTTCAGGAATTCAAGGACGCTTGCGGCCCGCACCCGACGCAGATCTGATTATATCATAAGCAAAATGGACGCTCCGCGCAAGGAAACGCGCATTCTTGAGATCGGTTGCGGGACCGGCGAGATGGCTTTCCTGATCGCAACAAAAACAAACGCACACGTGATCGCTATTGACAAATGCTCTTCATTCATCGACCGGGCACGCCTGAACTATGCACGCGAGAACCTGGATTTTAAGGCCGGGTATTTCGGCGGCAATGGGCCGGGAGCGTGGATAA
>JBAVGL010000193.1:0-1957 GCA_049684795.1 Chitinivibrionales bacterium
GGTTCGAACAATCACGCCATATGAAAAGCCGTCTTTGCTTGGTCGCTTGCAAGCACGAATGGTTAGCGGCAGGATAGAGCTTCTTGTTCCCCCCGCAAACGGGCTTAGGGATAAAAGCCGCGTTGAGGTTGGAATTCTTGACATAAGCGGCAGGCAGATATGGAAAAGCTCAATTGAGGCAAATCAGATTTGCTCTTCGACGCACATTGTTCCGTTGAGCATCACGGGCAAGGGCTCTTATATTGCAGTGGTCAAAGTTGACGGAATTGTCGTGCAGCGCAGCAAGGTGGTGGTGCCATAAGAGCTTGCACATTCTTAACAAGAAGGGGGAGCGTATGATCAAGGCAGGATTGAAAATTTGCTTCGGAGTTTTGGCGTTAACAGGAACGGCGCTTGCCTGGACAGCGGGCAATTTGACGGTTGATATCGTAAATTCTCCCATGGACATAAAAGTCTCGGCCGGAACAAAGACCCTCCTGGAAGTGACCGGTATTTCTTTCGGCGCCACGAACTATACCGCTATTTCATCGGTGAATACCATGACCGACAGCGTGGTGATCGCCCTTGCGGCGAACCAATCCATTGCCATCAGCAGCGTCCCGACCGGCGGCATCCGGATGTATGGAACATCTCCCGCGGCGACCACGGTCAAGATAACCATGAAAGACCAGGGCGACCACTTCTTTGGCATCCAAGAGCATAATCAGGCCGGGGCCTCTCCCGACATACGCGGTGCAAGCATTACGTTAAGCGTGCGGAATTTCAACAGTGATGAGGTGAATGCGCTCGTATATTCGGCTTTTTACATGAGCAGCCTCGGATACGGCAGTTTTTTCGACAGTTTTGCCGAAGGGGTATACGCTCTCGGCGTCGGCGGCCAGTCGACCATCACGCATTCCACCACGACCATTGACTGGTATGTTTTCTACGGCCCGACCGGCGATAAAATCCATCAGCAATATTTTAAAGTCATCGGCGCGCCCAAAAAGGTCGTTATATGGGGATGCGGTCTGGTAATCTGGCACAATAATTATTCGGGAAGCGCCCAGGTATTATCGCATAATACGAACTACATCGCCAACCAGATACCGATAACCGCGCAATGGATAGACCGGCCATACAGTGATGGAGCGCAGGGATGGGGCTACATGGATTTTGACGCGGCCTTTGCAAACCCTGCCATATGGATAAAACAGATCACCGCCGACACGGGGTATAACGTGAAATTAATGACCTGGACGATGCCCGGAACGTTCGGCACGCCGGTCCCTCCCGCAGGCACCTATTTTAGCGGAGGAAATTACTATCTTGATCTTTCAAATCCCGCGGCCGTTACATGGTACAAACAGAAGCTGGATAGTCTTCAGCACTCCGTTGGTGTCCAGGGACACAAGATGGACCGTTGTGACGGCGACGCCAATCCTTTTCCGGCAACATGGTATGACGGCACTCCAGGACCGCTGCAGAAGGGAAAGTACCTTTATCTAAACGCACAGGTGACTGACGCGGCCTTGCGCACGCTCTGGGGCGACAACCAGTTTAATTTTCCCCGGGGCGCATACCACCGCTGCCAACCTTACATCAGCGCCATCTGGTCGGGTGATGTTGACGCGCCGTGGGCGGGTCTTGTCGGAACGTTGTCCAACGCTCTTAAAGCCGCGTTCATAGGATTTCCGATGTGGGGTTCCGATATCGGCGGATATAACACCGGCGCGACGAAAATCCCTACCGACCAGTATCTGCGATGGCTCACGTTCGGTTGTTTTTCAGGCCTGATGGAGAACATGCTTGACGGAAAAGAACCTTACATTTACACCGCGGCCGGCGACTCCGTGGACGGCCAGAGTTTCGTTTCCCGCTATAAAAGCGTGGCCGACCTGCGCTTGAGTCTTGTCCCTTATGTGTATTCCCTTGCAAACACGTCGGCGGACAACGGTGTGATGATGCGGCCGTTGCC
>JBAVGL010000194.1:0-4505 GCA_049684795.1 Chitinivibrionales bacterium
GGCGGGCGTGGTTGTCCCTGAACCCGGCTTGTCTGTTTTCGGCTTTCGCCAGACGCCGGGATGATTAATGTCATGCCATTTGTCGGCCATATTTTACGCTCTTGAATGTTTCATCAAAAAGAAAAAAATCAGGGATACGATAATAATCTATTTTCGTGAAAAATAAATACATGTGACGCCAACCCACAAGGTGGATAAGTTAAACAAGCGGTGTCATGTCGGCGATCCGGCCACAGCACATGTTTATGGAACGTTGCCGCATTGAATCAATCGGTAAGATGCATCGGAATCCAGTCGAAAACAAACTACCCTTCCGTCTAACTAACAGGGCACTATCGTAGGGGCAATGAAAAAGTGATTTTGATGAACGAGCCGTTATCAAGGGACTTGTTGAATAGAATTGACGTTTAATTACTTTGTAACGCCTTACAGGCATTTTCAAATCCCATGCCACAGGCTTTTCTAAGATCATCGAGCGCAAGCCTATTTTCACCTTTTGCTTTATAGGCAAGTCCCCGGTTGTTGTATATCTGCGCGTCATTCGGATTGAGCATGGCCGCCCGAGAAAAATCTTCAATAGCGTGATCATAGTCTTCTTTGTTGGCATAGGCAATGCCTCGATTTCCGTAAGCAAAAACATAATTTGGATTAAGCTTTATAGCTTGGGAATAATCTTCAATCGCTCGATCAATATTATTCTTATAATAGTAAGCAATCCCACGGTTAAAAAATGCATCAGCATTCTTCGAATCAAGCATAATAGCCTGATCGAAATCTTCGATGGCATGTTCATAATCGCCTATGCTGTTAAAGGCCGACCCGCGGTTATTATGAACCACAGATGATAGAGCTGGCGCAGGATGGAGCGCTATTGCTCGGTTAAAATCTTCAATGGCATGGCCATAGTCGCTCTTGCCGCTATAAGCAATTCCGCGACCGGTGTAGGCAATTGCGACAGGATGTTTTGCGATTACATCGTTCCAGAGGGAGAAACCGTCTTTCCAAACGCTGCAACGATCACGGGATATGCACGCGAAAGTCAATAGAGAAATACCGATGCCAACAATAAGCCCAGACTTTACGATCTTGTTTTTGCTGAACTTCTTTTCAATTAAATAAGCTAAAAATGTCGCAAAAATAAAATAAACTCCCATCATAGGAACATACGTATACCGTTCGGCGACTATCGTTCCTCCGATCGGTACGATTTGAAGGACGGGCAATATGGTAATCAGGAAAAAAAGTGAACCGAACACCAACCTTTTGGAATAGGCGCGAAAATAATAGACCGCAGCGAAAGCGCCGATCACTAAGAAAGGAGATGCAAACAACTTAAAAGACATGACGCTATCGGATGTCGCAGGAAAAGGATAATATGAACAAAGGTTGACAGGTATGATCGTTTTAAAAACATAAAAAACCAAGCCATAAAACGGAATACAAATTCGCTGAAGCGATGAAAGCGAAGAATATTCCAAACTCGGCAACGAGACTTTTTGAGTTGAAAGCGCTATGAATGCAAATAGAGCGGCTATTACAAAAAACGGAACCTTGGCAAGCAACAGTTTTATGTTTAATTTTTTATTGGAAATGTAATCGATAAGGAGTAAAACAAATGGCTGGCTTACCGCCATAGGCTTTGAAAGCAACGAAAATAAAAGAGAAAGACCGCATAAATAATAAAACCTCCCTTTCTCTTTCTTTAAATATTGTGTATACAATAAAAGCGAAAGGAAATAAAATAAGGACGACAACACGTCTTTCCGTTCGGCTATCCACGCTATGGATTCAACTCTTAGCGGATGGATGGCAAATAACAGGGCAACGAACAGACCTAATAAATTTTGCCCGGATAAGGCATAGATCAACGCGAATACCAAAAGACAATTTATAATATGCAAAAGAAGATTCGTGGCATGATAAACGTTTGGGTTTAATTGAAAGAAATGGTATTCTACCATGTATGTAAGAATCGTGAGCGGTTGATAGTTGTCCACATACTTGGAGGTAAAGACTTTTTCTAAATTATGAAATGAAATACCTCTTATATCGGGATTATTGACAACATAGGAGTCGTCATCAATATTCGCAAAGCCGTTATTGATAGAAGGGGAAAACACCACGAATGTTATGGCCGCAATTATTCCCCAACAAACCATCTTGCGGTGAATGCCGCTTAGAAAAGAAAAGGAATTGTTGCTTTTTATATGTTTTAACTGATCCATCATAATTTTTATTATTCAACTGTAAACTGCCTATCAAGGTTTTTGTGATGATCCCATTGATTGAATGAGTGTTTCAAGATTTGCTGTAATGGTTTTTATCAGCGATTCATCGCCAGCGGCCTTCGCTAATGCGAGAGCCTTTTGCATAAGCGGAATTGCATCACCCGGTTGGTTTTTTAGATAATAGGCTTCGCAAAGATTATTGATTGATTTTGTGTCATTAGGATTTATGTCTAAGGCCTTTCTAAAATGGACAACGGCTTCATCTGTTCGGCCAAAATGCATCAGTGCATTCGCCAGATTATACTCAGCATCGCCAAAATTGGGATTTATATCGACGGCCTTTTGGAACATGTCCAAGGCTTCGTTCGTTTGACCGTTCAACGACAAAAGAAAACCGAGATTGTTGTAAGCAAGGTCATTTTTCTTTGTAACATCAATAGCGTGACGATAAAGCGTAACACCGTTTTTCCAATATCCAACTTGTTCCCATGTCTTAAAGGAAATGGCAATTAATATGAATAGTAAAGGTATTTGCATCAGCATCTTTTTGCTGCTCTTCAATTTGTCTACCGCGAAGCTTAATCCCCATGCGACCGTTATAAAAATACCGATGAATGGAATATACGTATAACGATCCGCATGGCCCTGACCACCTACCTGCATGATACCGATAACTGGTATCAAGGTTACGAGGTACCAGAGCCAACCAAATATCAAATATTTTTCCCGTCGACCTATCCAGAATGCCGTAAATGAAATCATGATGAGCAGCATTACGCAAACCGCGATAATAATGAGAGATCGATTCTGTACAAACGGATAATAAACCGCCAATCGAGTCGGCCAAAATGCCTGACCTATATAAGTGCAATATGACATGGCCGCGTTCGATAGCCTTGTTCCGAGATTAAGCCTATTAAGGCCTGCGACAGCCTCTTTCTGAGCAATGATCGTTATTATTGCGGAAGCTATTGACATTAGTAGCATAGGCAGCTTTTCAGCAGCTACCCGTCCGAAATTTTGTTTGTTTAATCGTTCCAATGGCCAATAGTCAAGAAATAGCAAAATAATCGGCAACGTTACCAACATCGGTTTGCTCAATAACCCAAGCCCGAATAACATTAAAACCGTTAAATATCTTCCAATATTTGGGCGTCGTACATAATAAACATACGCCCATAACGCAGCAAACCAGAAAACCGCGCTTAGAACGTCCTTCCTTTCAGCTACCCAGGCAACAGACTCAACATGTAAAGGGTGCAATGCGAATAAAGCAGCAATAAATCCGCTAATCCAGAGCTTTCCGGTTAAATATCGCAGGAAACCAAACAGGAGCAATGTCGCGAGGATATGAAAAAACAAACTCGTAAAATGATGCCCCGCGGGATTGAGCTTAAATAATTGGACATCCATCATGTGGCTAATCCAAGTCAAAGGATGCCAATTATTTGCATACCTCGCCGATAAAGCCCACTTGAAACCATCCAATGTTAACCCTTGCAGTACATGGTTGTTCGAAGTAATATAAACATCATCATCAAAATTGAGGAAGTCACTTTTAAACACGCCATTGTAAACGATCAACGTGACAATTGCCAATAGCAAGGCAATACCGATTGCCAGACGTTTTTGCTTTAGTGTATTCGATACGGGTCCCGTAGTATTCAGAGCCTTGCGCTTATCAATAGTTGGCAGCGTCTGTTTTTTCTTTCTGAGGTTTTTATTCATGCTTTTCGAATTCATTGTCTGGAAAAAAAATCTTGAAAAAATGCCGAATAATGAACTTATACAACTTTGATCTTAACGGTAACTTGATATTCGAGTTTGCAATGAAAGGCTGTTTTAAAATTTTATTTGAACCGGCGTATCCTGTTCATTAGACGTGCCATCCCCAAGCTTCCCATAGCTATTATTTCCGCAAACCCATAGCGTTCCATCTGTCTTGACAATTAGGCTATTGCCTGAACCGGCGGCAATATTTTGGACATTAGTCATTATCTGTACAGGATTATAGCGATTTATTGTAGTGCCATCCCCAAGTGCTCCGGTGCTATTAAGCCCACAAGCCCAAAGCGTTCCATCCGTCTTAAGGATTAGACTATGCAAATAACCTGAGGCAATTCCCTTCACGCCTGTCATGATCTGGTTCGGAATGGAATCCTTGATAGGTGTACCATTGCCACATTGGCCATATTCATTATCCCCACAAGTCAAAAGCGTGCCATCGGTTTTAAGGATCAGGCTATGATAAAAGCCAGCTGCGATATTCTGCACACT
>JBAVGL010000195.1:0-2203 GCA_049684795.1 Chitinivibrionales bacterium
TAGTTGCAAAAAACGAATGTCCGGTTCGATCGGCGCCGATGAAAAAGGACGGCGGGGCCGTCCTTATTCCAATACCACTTTCCTCATGATCCCGCTCTGTCCTTCGATCTTCAGACGGACGATGTACGTTCCAGCGGGCATTTGATGCGACGGCCAGGTTGCGGTATATGTCCCGGCTTTTGTCCGGCAGTCCAGAAGCACGGCCACACGTGCGCCTTTGACGTCAAACACCTGCATGCTTACCGATACAAGGTCCTGCGTTCCCTGCGGGACGGAATAGGTAATGACCGCGCCCTTTCCCAATGATTTGGCAACGCTCAGGCCCGCCTTTTGCGGGAGTTCCGTCCTGCTGGCCGGCTTTGCGGAGGTAGACGGAGTGTACGCGCCGGTAATGAACAGACAATGCACGGAGGCCAGAGTAATTGCTATTCTGGTCACCGCGGTCCCCGAAACAGAGGCCTGCGTAAAGGCGGGGCTCGTTATCAGGCCGGTATGCGGGTCCCATTCCTGCGGCGTAAAATTCCCCCGCAATTGCACGGTCGTTGTTACGGAAGCCGCCGAGTTATTCTCGAAAAAATAAATGTTCAAACTGTCAGCCAAAACCTTGTGAATGTATTGCACGGGCGTGCCCGTGAATTGCACATCGTAGACCGGAATCGCGGCGTTGACCGCATTGACCAGCTTGGGGTCGCCTCCCGCGACGGTCGAATCGATGGCCCCCAGGAAAACGGCGCTCCCGCCATTCGCATTTGTCAGTGTCTGCCCGGTTGTCGGGAACATGGCCTTGACGGCGCTCGCGACGTCCGCGTCATGCCCGAATTCCGCGGAGTATATGGGCAGCACCCCGGTTGCGATCACATGGCCGCCGGCGGCGTAAAATTGTTGTATTTTCTGCAAGTTGCTCCACGCGATCGTTGAACATGCCGGGACGATGAAGACCTTGAATTGCTCGTGATTAACGGCGTTGCTCTGGAAAAGAGTCGACCCGACGACGCTGCACTTCGAATCTATAATCTCGGGGTGAAGCCAGGAAAAATCGTGGCATATTTTTTGTGAAAGGATTGACGCAACGTTTATATAATCGAGTGAGTGATTATCTTCACCCTGATGTGAAGCGGTGACCGTGCTGTCCCTCCAGTACGTTCCCTGCATCGCGTTTATCGGATACAGCATTGCGATATCCGCCACGTGCCGTTCGTTAGGCCGCCTGAGCATCGAGCCGCACCTGCCAAACCACGTATTGTACGTAAGCGTCGGAGCGCCAAAGGAATGTTGCCGCTGGATGCCGTCGGCCAGTTGCTCCATCGCCTCTCCCATGTCCCCGCCGCCTTCAATGCCGCATTCCGGATGGTCCCAATTATATTGCGCGGCGCTGAAAAGCTTATAATAAAAATGCGTATAAGCGTAGCCGATCATATCCAGGGTGGGGCTGTCCTGAAATTTAAAGCATTTTATATCATCGGTCGACGAGCCCACCTGGTCGGTCCAGTCTTCGTTGTCCTGATGTCCGCATTCTATTACCCCGTGAGCGGAATCCCACATATGAACTTCTTTCATGAAGCCGTTGCAATAAAGCTCCGCCCTCTCACCCCACAGATAATTCCGAGCGGCCTTGGTTAGCGGGCCGATGTTTTTCCCGAATAATACGGGATAAAAGCGCCGCGGATTGAAGCCGAACCGTGCGATGAATTTTTGATTGTACAGCGTTGTCCACGATACGTGTCCTCCCTGGATCATGCTTGGCTCATCATACCAGGAATTGTTGATGATTGTGCCCAGATATTGGGAGCAATTGGTGGCATAGGGTTGATACGCCATCTGCACGAAAAGTTCACAGGATGCGGAATCAAGGTAATCGCATATTACCGAACCTTCCGCGTCCGATGAAGGGTCCTTTCGAAGCTCAAATACCATGACGTCCCATCTTCCCGAGGGAACGTTCCAGGTAAGCGTGTAAAGTGAATCAGCGCCCGTGGTCCCCGAATCGGTCAGGTCGATAAGTGAGGTGTGCTGTGAAGTGTCGGTTATAACAATGGCCGTGTCCATCGCGACGACGCTCATGAGTCTCGTGCAACCGGTGTCCCGGCTGGTTATTGTAATCGACGTCGGCCCGGTCACCCAATGGTCCGTAAGATACAGGTTCTTGATCGTGTTTTTGGGGTATGTCAGCCCGAAACCCTTCCCGGTGCAATAACCCCCATGA
>JBAVGL010000196.1:0-6014 GCA_049684795.1 Chitinivibrionales bacterium
CGGCCTGGTTGTAGGGCTTTTTATGTTCGGTCGCTCCGGTAATTTTATAGTATTTAATCCCCGTATTGGTGCGGATCCCGATGGGGTCGATATACGGCCGTATATAATCCATGTCAAGGTCAAAACCTATGTCCCGATAAAATTCCCGATACGCGAAATCGCCCGGGTATCCGTCTCGTGAACTCCATACGGCCTTTGACGACTCGATGTCGCGGCCGAACGCGGCGACCGGCGCCTCGTTGCACAAAACAGGGGCGAACACGCCGTATTGGGGCCGCGGTTCCGCAAACAGGACGCCATGCGCATCTGTAAAGAAATAGGCAACGCCCGCGGCGGTCAGTATTTTTTCAACGCCGGGATAATAACCGCACTCGGGAAGCCAGAACCCCTTGGGGGTGCGTTTGAAATGACGGAAATAGGACTCAACGCCGATCTGGACCTGCGCCCGCACCGCCTGAGTGTTGCCCTGCAATACGGGCAGGAAACCGTGGGTCGCGGCGCTGGTGATTATTTCCAGCGAACCTTTTTCCTGCAATTGCCCGAACTGCTCCAGGATATTGCAGTCGTTCACGTCGACGAACACCCTTTTGGCCGACCGGAATTTGTCGACATACATGCGGGCGCATGCATTGAATTCCGGCTGATTTTTCGTCCGCACGCACTCTTTTTCGGCGCATTCGATCGACCGGTCGATGTACTTGACATACCGTTCCTGCAGGAGAGGATCGGTAAGCATGGAACACAGGGTCGGCGACAGCGAAAGCGTGATTCTGAACGGCACCCTGTCATTGACGAGGTTCTCAAAAATCAACAGTAAGGGAACGTACGTTTCTGTGATGGCCTCAAAGAGCCAGTTTTCTTCCAGCATGAACTCATGTTCAGGGTGGCGGATGTACGGAAGGTGCGCATGGAGCACCAGGCACAGACAGCCTTTGGACGAAGGATTGTTTACAATCATGCCATTTTTCCTGAATCCAGCAAACTACATGATACCGCCCGAACCCGAACCTTCCCCCAGTGCGATCCCCAGACCGTTCAGGCGTTTGCCTGCCGCGGCGTTATCTCCGAAGGCATCGGTCGAAATCCTGATGAGTTCGGCGGTATTGGCCATGCTCCATGCCTCATCCAGCCTGTCGGACACGCCTTTGCGCGGCACGGCGCACGCATTCGACCGGACGGCCTCTACAAATGAACCGTCGGGCGTCAATAATCCGCATTCCAGCAGGTAGGTCCGACCCGGCTCCGGCGCCTTCACGTATTTTTTACGTTCACCCCGGTCTATTGTTATGTCAAGGGTCTGCCAGGCGTTGGCGCCGTCGAACGAAATATCGGTCACATCAATGACCCGCACGACCCATTTCGACGAACCAAACGCATCGTCGCCCGCGGCCTTACGCAGGCGGTCCATGGTATCGGGGGCGATTTCCCAAAAGACAAAAATAGAATCCGGGTCTCTGGGCACGGCGCACATCATCTGCGGAACGGACGTGTCGAAAGAATATGACGTTGCCGGGGGGGCGGCTTCCGCCGGTTGACGGGCCGGCTTTACGGAGGATATTTTTTGGGAAGGTTTTTTGCGGCGCGAGGTTGTTGATTTGACCGCCGGCGATCTTCGAGAATGCTTTTTTGCTTGTGAGCGCATAGAAGTTTATTATATCACACGGAAAACCTGCCGCCTGGACAACCTGCTGACTGCCTTAGTCTCTGTAGCTGAATTATATACGCGTCCAGCGTATATAATTCCTGCGTACAGAGACTTATCCACCTTGTGGGTTAGCCTCTAATAATTTCCCATGCCCGATTTGTTCCATTTCTGGCCGCCATTAAATCCCATGATAACATTCATAAAATTCTCGGAATAACCGGAATAACCGCCGTCAATCCGTCTGCCGATTTCCAGGCCCACATCAAACATCCCGCTTCCCCTGCCGATAGGCAGTCCCGTACCGAGCATAACGGCAAATTCGGAGCTGGTTTTCAAAGGAAGCTGCGAATACCTGAACCCGGCGCGATAATTGATGGTTTCCCAATATTTAGGGGTCAAGAGGTTCGGGGCGGGAATGAACTGGCCGCCGGCTGAAAAAGAAAGCGCCGCGTTTTTCCTGTCCGTCGTGTCGAGCAATCCTCCAGATTTATAGTAATTCCAAAAAACCCCCGATAGATCGGCAGCCGCCGACCATTGTGAAGAAAATGAATACGCGGCGCCTAATGCCGCCGACGGCGCTATTCGCACCGCGGCGTTGCGGGATGTCCCCGTAACGATTCCTGAGTCATTCATCGAAAAAACGGCGTTATCGCCTTGCGCGGTTGCAGTAAAGAAATACTCTCCCGATAGTCCGAGATTGAGCTTTCCGAGCGGCGCCATGACGCCCAAACGCAGGCCATTGCCGCTGAAACGGACGTCGATGCTGTCCCTCGAATTTACGTAGGCATTCGTTGAATTTATCGTAAAAACGTCGCTTTGGGCATGCAAAAAATAGACACGCTCATAAGCGACGCCTAATTTTACCCTGCCCAGCTTCTCAAATTCCCTTCCCCATCCAAGCTGCCAGGAAACGATGCCTCCCGATGACTTCAGTCCCGGCTGGAAACTCACGGTGTCCGCCAAACCGAAAATAATGGTTTCGCCGGCGGGCTGGAACCTGGCATCTGCATCGCTTTGTTCCTCGAACGACGCCCCCAGCGTTCCATATTTCCCCAGAGGAATACCGAACGATACCTGGCGGGGAACGCCGGTAAAAAAATTTGTATGTTCGCTTGATTGCGAAATCCGCACGACGTCAAATGTGTAGAGGGCGGAAAATACGGTTTTTTCTATGGACCCGAGATTGGCCGGGTTAAGAAGCATGATGTTGTAATCAGCCGCGAGTCCGACGCCCGCGCCACCCATGGAAAGCGACATGCCGGAATTGGGCTGGACGGGTAAACCGAACGGATATCTCAGCGACAAAAGAGACTGCGCCTCGCTGAATGAAAATGCCAGCAAACAGCACACAACAAGCGCCTCGCAACACCTCTTGGGGCTGATTATTTTTTCTCTAAAGAACGTCCTCATAAAAATATGTATCATATTTTTTAAGTAATACCTTACCGTGGGTTTGTGACGATGGCGCTTAATTTTATTTTTGCATCGGGTTTCCAGTCAATCTGAACGCAGGGCGGCCCATAACCGGTAGGGCTGTTCTGGTTTGGGACCATCAGAAATAAGTAAACATACCTGCTTTTATGGTTGACAACCAGCGGCTGGAGCATGCTTGCCAGCGATAATACATAGGTAGTATCGTTTGAATTTGTCCCAATGGAGTCCCGTATGAAGAATGAACCGATGGACCCCGAAAAGTTGTAGGTATTGGTCGCAAGCGTATCAAACAATTTGTATTTCACGTTAATGGAGTCCAAACGCATGTCCGAAATGCTTTTTAAAACATGAATGCTCAAGTCCGCTTTCTGGATAACGAAGTATTTTTCGCTGTCCGGCCCCGCGGTGTCCATGAAGTTTGACAAAGGCGACACATCTATTTTGAAAACCGCCCGGCGAACGGTTTCCCACGACGACATTGAAGATCCGCATGCAAGGGCGGAATCCGATTCGATGGCGGTATAGGCGGCATGGTCACGATACAGCGTCTGGGTCCTCATCGCGGTATCGGCGGCGCTCGCGTGATAATACACCACGAGCTTCGGCTCCGTTTGGTCCCCGTTGATGTTCATGAATCGGGCGAGCCCGTCGCCGTTTCCATGAGGGGCAAGGCAAAACGCGAATGCCGTCGTATCGAACCCGCTGTCTTTGACGGCGTTTATAAAACGTGTCAGGTATGTAGCGCTGTCAAGCTTGATCGACAGGGCGGTATCACCGCCCTCGGTGCTGTCGTATACCGAGCTGTCGTTATTTATGGAGAACGTGCCGATGGGATTGGGCAAAAGAACGTTTGGAAACGGGATCGAATCCGTTCTTCGTAATAATAACGATGAAGAATCCCCTCTTAATACGGGACAGGTATCGACATCGATATGCGCAATTGATCCCGGCGTCAGGTTAGACCGCGTCGTGACCCTTAACCGCCGCAGGCGCAGAACGACGCTGTCGATGCTTACCGCCTGCAAGCTTGTGTAAATGGATGATGTCGTTCTAAAAACCCCCGGCCTGAACTCCAGGTAACTTATAATTCTTTCCTTGCCGCCGCTTACCAGACCGAAAAAACTTCCGGCGGCCAGGAATGCCGGGTTCCATTGATAGCCGGGCGGAAACGTGTCGCCCACGTCACGCATGCTGAATGAGGAGTCCTTCAAACTGTCTGAAAAGGCCTTTATGTTCCTGTTAAGGTCGGTAAGGTCCGGGTCGACATCATTGACGATCTGCTGACCCAGATTCGTCGATGGCTTGAACATATTACCGCACGATACCGCGCCGCACAACGCCGCGAACACACCCACACGGACGATTATTCGTTTTAACATATTTATAATTACGATCATGCTGAATGTAACTGTATAAAAAAATAAGGAACGGTGATTTTTGTTTATAAAGCCAAGATAAAATAGGTTTGCTTGAATGAAATGTCAATTTCAATATTTTTAATGTGTTTCAAAGGAAAAATAAACGCATCATCGCATTTAATTACTATTTTAATAACACGTTCCATGGATAACTACCTGATAAAGAGGCCGTCGGACTGCGCGGTTCTCGTCGTCGATGACGAGGAAGTCATTTGCGAGTTGCTCAGCGCCACGCTGCAAGGCAGCTACAGAGTGTCTATGTGTCAATCAGGCCGCCGGGCAATGGAGCTCATCGAGGAAAGCGGCTTCGACCTGATCATCGCCGATCTGAAACTTAACGACATGTCGGGCATCGAGGTGCTTAAGTTTGCAAAAGAGAAAGACGACCTGACCGAACTCATGGTCATTACGGGCTACGCGTCGCTGGAATCGGCGTCCAGGGCGATCATGCTCGGCGTTTCGGCCTACCTTACAAAGCCGCTTTCGCTCGCCGACCTGCTGCTGCAGGTTGAAAAGTCAATTGCCACAAGGCTTTTCCACCTTAAAAGCGTCTCGCTCATGCAGCAGTCCGACTCATTTGCCCCCCACCTCAAAGACCATCTGGGCGACATGACCTCCCTGTATCATTTTTCGCGCAAACTCATGCTGTCGCTCGAGCTGCCCGAAATTATCCGCGTCATTCTGCAGGAAATAAACGAAAAAATGAATTCGACGTTCTGTGTCCTGGCGATGAATTACCTGACCTACGCGGAAATAGCGGCGATGCCCCGCGTGGGGGAAATCGACGCAACGAAGGTCCGCGACGTTCTGTGGGCAAACTGGGACAATACGTTCAACGTTTTCAATAAAGCCATGTTCGAACAAGGGCAAATCCCGCTTCGGGTCTATAAGGGAAGACGGGGCGCCTGCGACATGCCCGCGCAGGTAAAGCCATTGGGGGTCCAATTGTCGATCATGGGACAAAACATCGGCTCGCTTTTAATATTCCGCGACGCGAAGGTCGCTTCCACGCCCGAAGAAAGCCAGTTTCTCTACGTATTCACCTCATTTGTGTCCTCCGTCATAGAACACGGCTATATCGACCTGCAGGCAAAACTCCAGGCCCGCACCGACGGTCTCACCGGAATTGCAAACCACCGGTCTTTCCATGAAACGCTCGCCCGAGAGATCGCGCGCGCCGACAGAAACAAGTCCGAATTCGGGCTTATCATCATCGACATCGACGATTTCAAGCTGATTAACGACCGCCACGGCCATCTGGTTGGAGACGCGGTGATCAAAGACCTGTGCGAACGTATATCTTCCATGGTCCGCAAGGGCGACACCTTTGCCCGGCAGGGCGGCGAGGAATTTTCGCTGATACTCCCCGAAACCTCGCTCGAAGGCGCGAAAATAATGGCCGACCGCGTATGCAAAAAAATCAATTCCGCGCCTTTTGTCTTTTCCCAGACAAGCGTCCCCTACACGGTCAGTCTCGGCCTTTCAATTTACAGCGGCAGATCGCCGCGAAGCAAGGA
>JBAVGL010000197.1:0-2620 GCA_049684795.1 Chitinivibrionales bacterium
TCGTGAGGCAGACGCGGAAATTCAAACGAGAAGAGGAAGAATTAGAATTGAAGTTGGTCTTATTGCACCAGGGAATCAAGAAGTCATCGAAGATAAAATAGCACGCGTTGGTAGAAATGGTATTGTGATTTTTGATAAATTGGGACCGAAATCACGTGTGCATCAAACAGCGATTACAAATGGAGTAAAACTTGTGCAAATCAGAAATTCTAATCCTTTGCTTGATGTTTATAACCATGTTAAGCCACTTATGGCCATCAAATTAAATGAACCATTTAAGACAGAAACTGATTTGCAAAATAGTATTGATGCTTTGAAGGCTGATATTTTTACGGTAGAATAGCGCCTTCGCTCATCCTCCGCTCGGCGCAAATACAAAGATCAAGAGGGCGCGGCAAAACAAAGACAATAAAACGGCGCAAACAAGAAAAACAAAGACAAATGACGGGCGGCGGTCACGGTGATGATGATTCTGCGATGCTTGATACTTTTTCCAACAATGATGGCTTTTTCAACCAGATGATTCCCCGCCGCCCGCAAAGACATTCCACCGCCCCAAAGACTCAAGACTCAAGACTCAAGACTCAAGACTCAAGACTCAAGACGATTGACACCGTGGTCGAAGACATGCGGATGAGGACATACCACGGTGCAATACAACCCAGCAATTGCACTTGACTGCTGCAAGTGAATTGCATCGTTATTTTTTGGAACAAGCTGACAGATGCTAAAATGAATTTCAGGTTTTAGAGTAAATCCAAGATGCTTGATGGTGCCGTTTCGGCGGATAATGCATGCTCGATGCGGATGATTGCTTTTCGATAAAATAATGAACTGAGAAAATATGTTAAAACTAGCAAAATGGAATTTGATTTTATTTCTTTCCATTGCTTTTATTATTTCGAATTGCGCATATGTTACAATAGGCAGATCGGATTCCTTATTTGCACGAGAATTGGAACGAGACAAATCCGATGATAAAATAATTAAAATGAGCATTAAAATCGCTCATAGCCGATTTACTGACGAATATTTTGCCCATGATTCTGTGTCCGATTCAATGTATTCAGTTTTTCCAAAATTCCGAAAAGAATACGACAAAAAAATTGGATATTTCCATTTAGGCGGTAAAATTGCTTGCGGATGGAGTGCCATAAATAAACTTGAGCTATTGGATTCTTCCCATGTTTCAGTGGTAGAAATAAATTTAGAAGAAATTAAGTGGGGTATATGCAAATTGAAATTATTAGCCAAAGATACCGGAAATATTCCAATACGAATTTATTTCGCAAATGATTTTTTCCAAACGGAATTAAAAGTTTCCAAAGATACCGTTCTTTTTGAGGATAGATTTAAAATTAAATTCGAAAGAAAGAAATGGCCTTTGCCATTTCTTTGGGTTGTTCATTTGTGGCCTTTCTGGCCACCATTCAATTAAAAGCATGAATTTCCGCTCAAGCTTGATGACGTAAATTCACGTTTGAGATTTCCGCTTAAGGTTTTGACGTTTTGCGAGGGAAAAATCAAAGGCAAAAGACACCGAGCTGTCGGATGCTGGACATTCATAGTTTCGTATGGGATGAGATAAGAATAAATTTAATTGTATCCTATGGTTAACATAATATAATTTAAAATTATGATTGAGATTCGTTATACTGAGACCTTTTCCAATTGGCTTAAAAAACTTCGAGACCATATTGGAAAAGCGAAGATACTGGTACGAATTGACCGGCTACGATTAGGTTTGTCCGGGGATAATAAATCCGTGGGGCAAGGCGTTTCAGAAATTCGTATCGATTTTGGCCCTGGCTACCGTATCTATTACACCAAGCGAGGCAAAGAACTGATTATTCTACTAGTCGGCGGAGACAAAAGCAGTCAGAACAGGGACATTCAAAAGGCTCAAGATTTAGCAAAACAATTATAGGAGGTAACTATGAAAAAGCTTAAAACTAGAATTTTTGATACTGCAGAATTTCTTTCCTCTGAAAAAGACATGGCTGCATATCTTGAGGCGGCATTTTCCGAGGGTGATCCTTCATTAGTGGTACAAGCTTTGGGTGCTATTGCAAAAGCCCGTGGTATGGCACAAATAGCTAAAGATACGGGGCTTCGTCGTGAGAGTCTTTACAAAGCTTTATCGCCTGAAGGCAACCCTGAATTTAATACGGTACTCAAGGTGGTAAAAGCTTTAGGAATTCGGCTTCATGCAGAGACTATGCATGCAATTGCATAATTTTTCATCAAACTCATGATACCTCGTCGACGACAACGATTTTGTGGTCGACCATTTCCCCTATGCTTTTAAGACGAAATACCAAGACACCAGGCTTTGAAATAAACGACAATATTCCTATAAGCGGGTAACGAGGAGTTTTTCTCTCCCCCTCCCCACACCACCGGACATGCGGGTCCGCATCCGGCGGTTTCCGGCTACTTTACCGAATTGTTTAGATTCGTCAAGGATGGTATCTTGCGCATGCGCCGCAAAGGAGCTCAGCCATACGGCTTCAATGCACTTAGCGAACTGCACAAGGCTCTTCCTTGCACCGGATTCGGCCCTTCGTCGTGTCCGCAAGTTTCCCTGCGGCATTTGGCTACTATGGCCTCTGCCGACTCC
>JBAVGL010000198.1:0-2913 GCA_049684795.1 Chitinivibrionales bacterium
GCTAACCCGCCTAAGGGCGGATAAGATACTATACGCAGGAATTATCTGCGCTAAAAGCGTAGATAATTCAGCTACAGTATCTAAAAACCTGAATAAAAATATATTCCGACATAATCCGGTTTTGTGATGTGCGTCACACAATTAAAAAAATTTTTTTTATTTTAAAAACAGAAATCAGGGAATTTTTCGCAGGCGGATAATTAAGAAACATTCTCTCATGCTTCACTGCGGCCCCCAATAGTGGACGCCTTTTTCTTGCTTTGTTATCATTTGCACAATCGCTATTTTTCAATTTGACAATGATGTCTTGAATCGGGTATTTTCTTTGATAATATAGACTAAAATACTTTCGAAGGCTAAGGAGAAAAAATGACTCGGACCAATGCAATCGCGGCCATGCTGTGCGCCGCCATGATCTCATCGATATGCGGACAGACGTCATGGACGATTTCATCACCGGGAAATAAAGTTGAAGCAACGGTGCAGCTCGCCGATCTCGGCGGCACGGCCGATTATCCCGCGGGAACCAGGCTGTACTTTTCCGTTTCATCGGGCGGGCCAACGGCATATTCGGTCGTGGTGGAACCGTCGCCCATGGGGCTTGTCAGGTCGGACAAGAATTTCGTCGACGGACTGTCGTTTGTGTCGGCAAGCCAGCAACGGACCATCGACACAACGTACACGATGGTGACGGGCAAACGGAAGTCCTGCAGAAATTATTGCTATGAGGAAACCTTGACGTTCCAAACAAGCGCGGGCGCGTCAACGCTTCAGGTGGTCCTGCGCGCGTACGACGACGGGTTCGCGTTCCGGTATGTTTTTCCTGAAACGAACGCGACGCCGCTGTCGATAACCAGCGAGGCAACGGGGTTCAAGGTGCCCGCGAGTTCGGTCATGTGGCTGCTGCCGTATAACACGACCGCCGATGAGTACGCGCCCGCCTACGAGGACATCTGGGAGCGGAACGTGCCCGTCGGCTCGGGCCCCGGCGTCACCGCCAAGCCCACCGACAGCACCTGGTGCATGCCCGCGCTTTTCAGGACGCCGGCGGGCTGCTGGGCGCTTTTGTGGGAGACCGACGTGCTGCCGACGTACTGCAATTCGCGTTTGAGCGCCGCCAGCCAGCGCGTCTACCGCATAAAATTCCCTAATGCAAACGAATGGAACAACATGGGTTCGGCGAGCCCGTCGAGCGCGCTGCCGTGGACCATGCCGTGGCGCGTTGTCATCACCGGCGCGTCTCAAGGGACGATCCTCGAATCCACGCTTTCCACCGACCTTGCCACGCCCTGCGCGCTCAGCGACGTATCGTGGATAAAACCGGGACGCGCCTCCTGGTCCTGGTGGTCCAACAATACCAGCCCGACCGTTTACGGCCAAATAACGCCTTTCATCGACCTTGCGTCGACCATGACGTGGGAATACAGCTGCGTGGACGCGGGTTGGAACACGATGACGGGCGGCACATGGCAGCAACTGGCAACGTATGCGGCCGGAAAAAACGTCGGTATCACCTTGTGGTATAACGCGGCCGGGCCCTACAGCCCGATTACTTCGGCCCCGCGCGACAGCCTCTATGATTCATTAAAGCGTAATAATCAATTCCAGACCATCAGCTCCGCGGGCGTCAAGGGCGTCAAGATCGATTTCTGGCTCAGCGACAAACAGATAGCCGTGAAGTACTTTTTCGACGTTTTCCGGGACGCGGCGAAGTATCATCTCCTGGTCGATCCCCACGGATGCACCATACCGAGAGGATGGCAGCGCACGTATCCCAATCTCATTACCGCCGAAGCCAACAGGGGCGCCGAAAATTACATCTGGTACGCCGCGGACGGGGCGCGGTTCCCCTGGCAGAACACCATGCTGCCGTTCACGAGGAACGCCGTTTCGTCCATGGACTGGACGCCGGTCACGTTTACGAACATCGCCAACCCGCACCTGACGACCTACGGCCACGAGCTGGCGCTGTCGGTTATTTTCGAGTCCGGCATCCAGCATTTCGCCGACCGCGTCGCGGGATATCTTGACAGCATACCGGCGAGCGCCCAGACGTTTCTAAAGCAGGTGCCCGTTGCGTGGGACGACACAAAATACGTGCAGGGATATCCCGGAAGCTGGGTGGTTCTTGCCAGGCAAAAGGGGAACGACTGGTACGCGGCCGGCATCGCGGGAGATACGGCCCGCGCCATGACCGTCAAACTTTCTTTTTTGCCGAACGCGCCGGCCGCCTATCAAATGACGCTCATCGCCGACGGCGCAACCGCCAAGACCTTCAGTGAAATCGTGGACACGGTCGGTTCAGGAGATTCCATTGCAATCAACGTTCCCCTGCGCGGCGGATGGGTGGCGAAATTCCTGAACATAATCCCCCCGGTCGCGCTCCGTAGGGTTCCTTCGGCGAAACCGGGTGTTGTTCCGGCTACGCCCCGGAATTTTATCGTTGCTGGAGAGGCGTTTGAGCTCCCCGGCGGCTATGCTGGAAAAAAAGTGCTGGTTTCATTTTTTAGTCCAAACGGCGGCCTTTTAAAAAGCGCGATTATTGAAAAACGGAATATTGACCTTAAAAAAGACTTTTCGCTTCCGTCCGGAGTATACATTGTGCGGGCTGGACTTCGAAATTCTCCGGATTAAATTTTGTTTTTTTCTTGCATTTTTGCGAAAAAAAGCCTTATATTGCAAGAAGGCACGTTGCGCTTTGATAAAGCCGGGAGAATTCCATGATAAAATTTGGCGTTAACGATCGGCCGGATGTAACGTCCGTGCTGCCCGAACCCGGTATCAAGCCTGAATCCGATGTCGTTTCGTTTCCGTCGCTTCGTCCGCATTTGCGCGTGCAGCATACCCGATGGATTGAAATTCCCAGGATCATTGACGGTGAAGATGGAATTTTGTCCGTTGCCGAAGGTCAAA
>JBAVGL010000199.1:0-4352 GCA_049684795.1 Chitinivibrionales bacterium
CGAGAATACTATAGCCGGTGCCCATACGATTAAATGGAATAACAAAACCTTGGGCGCCGGATGCTATACTCTAAAATTGGAAACCTCTTCCGGTGTCCAATCAAAATTTTTCACACTTTTCAAATAGATATGATCTTTCATGCCTCGAATCTTAATTACAATGATAAAATTCACCCGAAACGCGCTTCGCGTTTTCGGCGAGCAATTTTCTGGTTGTGCCTGCGCCAATGTCAGCGTCTATTGTCGCCGAATTTAGTAATCAGGATTGTCAGGTTAAATATTGTAGCGTGAGATGTCCAAGGCACTGTGAAATACGCCAAGGATGGTAGTCGTGGATGTCATGGAGCCAGCGGACAGCTTCGTCGGTCCACCTTATTTCTGCCATGAGCGAATTCTCCTAGATACATCTTCGTTCGATACGGTACGACCAGACCGAGCATCATCTAATCCTTTGTCCACCATACGGTTAAAAGCAAGTTCCCGAAGGATTTCATCGTACGAACTATCATCCGGTTGCTCATTTATCACCTCCACCATTTGTTCTTTTGGCGTGCTCATATAACCCTCCTGTTTTTATTTATAATTTAATTCAAGCCATGGCAGACCGATAAAGAAACAAACCAAGGATGGCGGCAGATTCTGCCGCCTTGTGGGGGAAGCGAATCAGGGTAAGCTTGAGCACATTATTATAAACCGATTTCTTCGGTGGGAAGTATTTGCTTAAAATGTCTGATCGTTAAAATAGAAATTTGCTTTTTTGAAGAAAGATTAATTATCCTGTAGTTCCCGAATAGCAATTCTCTAATATCGGATTTTCCTATTTCTGGAACAATTCTTCCAATTTCCGGATTGGCTTTTAATATCTCAACTTTCTCAAATACCGAATCTATCCAATTATTCGCGGCTCGCAGGTTATCGGCGGCTATGTAATCTGAAATTTCCTGTATTCTTTGAATCGATAGTGGAGACCAAACCAGCTTCATCGTGAATATCTCGATTTTAGCCGTTTATGCGCTTCAGAATGCGAAATTCCCTTTCCTTCACCGATTTGATTCAAAGCCATTTCTATATCCTGAATTAATTCGATTTTTTCCACTAATTTATCATATTCATTAACATCAAGCAGAACCGCGGCGCTTTTGCCATTTTGCGTTATAACCAATGGCCTTTTTGTAGTATGCACCTGGGCAATAAACCCGGAAGCATTCGAACGAAATTCGGAAAGAGGATGAATGTCGTTAGCGAGCATAATTCGTTTCATAATAGGCTACCCCTTTAATAAAGGACAATATGCTGTACATTAAAAGATACAATATATTGTACAAAAATGCAAGGATTGCGGCATATTCTGCCGCCTCATGGCGAGCCGGATCAAGGACGCGCGAACAGCAACCGTTCGCTATCCGATCCATGTACATTAAGCTCGGCGATGAATATGCCAGCTTTGAGGCCCTTCAGGTTGGTCGAGCCTTTTCCGGAATTTCCCGCGATGGAATTCTCCCCCAAAACGGTCCTTCCCAAAATGTCGCGAACGATCACCTTAACGGGATTATTCGAAGGAACCTGCCACGAAAGCATTCCCTGGGAACAGGTCATCCGTATTGATTTATTCCCGGGTTGTGAGCCGGTGGAAATCCGGGCGTTCGGGTCAAAAGTCGTGTAGGTTATCTCGGTTGCCGGATTAGAGCAGGAGTTTCCGCATGAAGCCGGAATTGAAAATGTATACTCACGGGAATTATTAATCGCCAAATTGGAGGCGTCGAAGATCCTTATGGTAAAGGTGGACGCGCCGGCTGATGTGCTCGGCAAGATAAAGGATTGTCCCATGGCGGCATTGCGCTTGGCGGTTACCCAGTTTGTCCCCGTTTTTTGCTGCACGCCATGAATGCCGTTTTGTAAGTGTGTAATGAGGATCGCCGGCCAGTATATTTGGGCGCCTTGAATGAAAAAAATGCGCACATCTCCCGAATAATTGGGCGCCTGGATATAATGCCAGGTGATTTCCCTGTTGTTCCAATGGTCCGGGTTCATGTCGCCGACCGCCACGCTGTTTTTTACGAACAGATTGAGCGACGCGGTGGCAAGGTCGAGATGATACCTGCTGTCGCGGCACCAGGCGTTGGCATCGGGACAGCAATCCGCCACCAGCATGTCAAGGACCGCGCCGCTGTATGAGTCGTCGATCCAGGCCGCGCCGGTCCCGCGGCAAAAGGGCTCGTTTGGCGCGCCGTCGTTCGTTCCGGTGCAATAGGCCCCGATGGTCACTTCGGCCCAGCGTCCGCAGTTGCTTCCGTTTCCGAATTCGCCTATGTAAACGGTGTCCGGGCCGCCGGTGTCTGGAAGCGGAAAGGTGGAATAATTTTCCGGTGAATTGAACGCGTTGAGCGCGAGAAAGTTCTGCGTTTCCAGAAGGTTTTGCGGCACTCCGCAGCCTCCGTACGGCGATCCGAGCCCGTCAAAATGAGTGGCCATGCCTTCATATACATCCTGGGAAAATATCGGCGAACGTGTGGCAATGGCTAAAACAAAAGATAAGCCATAGGCCCATATTCGCAAACTTTTGTCCTGAAACATGCTTAACCCGCTCTTTCTATTGAATCGGTCCTGGCCGACACGCATTTACGGGAACGTCTAATTAGTGACATTACAAATCCCATTCGTTCGATTTTAGCGTTTCAAATATTTTTGAAGTTGCTTTATTGAAATCAATGAGCTAATTTTCATTGCCTTTAATTTTAACCTGCCTAAGGGCAGATAAGGTTCTGTACGGGTAATTATCTACGCTAAACGCCTGCCTGCCGAAGCGGCAGCGCAGGCAGGCGTATATAATTCGCCTACAGAATCTAAACCCGTTCGCCATTTTTGAAGGGCTCATGGAGACGACGCACGAAAGCTTGTGGACCGTCGATATTAATGACGGGCAAAGGAAACTCTCCGTAAAAAACGGCCTGTCGCTCCTCGCCGGGCTCGGCCGGAACGATATCGTGCTTCCCGCCGCGTGCGGCGGAAACGCCCGTTGCGGATATTGCAAAGTAAAACTCCTCAAAGGCGCCGGGCCGGTGACGGTCAAGGAAGAGCCGCTCCTTTCCGCGGAGGAAAAAGCGGACGGCGTGCGTCTTTCGTGCCAAGTCCCCGTGCAAAGCGATTTGTCCATTTCCCTGCCGCCGCATATTCTTTCAGTCAAACGATTCACGGGCAGGTTGATCGGCAAACAAATGCTGACCTACGATATTGTCCGGTTGCGCATCGAACTTATCAGGCCCGACGCGCTGGACTTTACGGCAGGGCAATTCGTCCAGATTCGTTCGCAACCCTACAGCGGCAAGGAGGTGGTGTTGCGCAATTTTTCAATAGCGTCGAGCCCCTCCGACAGGAACCATGTCGACCTCATGGTCCGAAGAGTTCCCGCGGGCATTTGCACCACATGGATCTTTGACCATTTGAAGGAAGGCGAAACGGTTTACTTTTCCGCGCCCTACGGCGACTTCAAGCTCTCGAACGCTTCCGCTCCCGTCCTGTTCATAGCCGGAGGAAGCGGCATGGCGCCGGTTTGGAGCATTCTTAACGACATGAAGGAAAAGGGGTCCAACCGCACAGCCTGGTACTTCTTTGGTGCATTGACACAACGGGACTTATTCTTAACCGATGAATTATTTCGCCTGCAAAAGGAATTACCAGAGTTTTCGTTCGTTCCAGCGCTTTCAAATGAACCGGCGGAAAGCGGCTGGAAAGGCGAACGGGGCCTTATCACCGACGTCGTTTCCCGCCATTTTCCCAATTGTTCGGAATTCGAGGCTTATATGTGCGGCTCCCCGGGCATGATCGACGCCTGCATAAAAGTACTTGTCAAAGGCGGAATGGCCGAACATAATATATTTTACGATAAGTTCGTTTAACGCGGCCCATTTTTTCAACAGAAAGACCTGTAATGATTAAAGGAATTGACGATAAAACGTTGCGCGACCTTTTAGGCCCGACCCAATTTTCCTCGGACGGCTTCCTGGGAAAAGACACGCGGGACCCCGAGGAAATCATTAAAGAAGACGCCGAAACCCTGCGGCAACTCGGTACGACCAAGGAAAAAATGGCCGCCGCGCTTCGCGAGGTTTACATAGCGGCTGAACGGGCCATGGGAAACCCCGTCCAGCTTTCGGAGCGAATAATGGCAACCCATCATGAAGCCCGCGGAAGAATTCCATCGCCGTTCCCGAATGACGGCACATTTCAAAAGGGCGAGGCTCTGGTCAAAGACTCGTCAACGGGAGGTTCCTTTTGCATTTCTCCGTTGGCAATCCACCTTATTGAAAAATATGGTTTTTTCCAGGGAAAAGAATCGAGATACAGAATAGAAC
>JBAVGL010000200.1:0-39742 GCA_049684795.1 Chitinivibrionales bacterium
ATGCTGCATACGGACAAAACCGGTTTATCATGACTCTGGTCGCCAAACAGCACTTCCACGCTTGTCCATCCCGACAATGGCTGGCAGGAAGCGGGCAGCGCTTTAAAAAAGGCCTCCTTTGCCGCCCACCGGCCGGAAAAATGAAGCGAGGGGAATGCCTTGTTCTGGCAATAATCTATCTCGGCGTTTGTAAAAACCTTCCGTAAGAAATGGTCGCCGTATTTCCGGACCATGGACGCAATTCTTTCTATTTCAACAATATCAATCCCTATTCCTTTCACCATCTTCATCACTTCCCGTTTAAATCAGGCGGTCTACGTTTGTAGAATCCACGCAAAGCGCGCAGATTATTCAAACAGAGTTTCAAAAATGTGTGTATATTATAAAATAGGTTAAATAACACTGCAACTTGATTTTATCCGAAAGAAAAAGATTTTGACGCATTTATTCGTCGTCATTTCATTGCTGGTTTTGGCGCTTTACTTTGTTTTTCTTCTTTACCTTATTGTTACTATGCTTTTTTATAAGGGGCCAAAAATGGTCGGAGCGAACAACGACACTCCCGGCATTTCCATAGTGATCCCTTTTAAAAATGAAGCCCATTATCTCGCGACCCTTCTCGACTCGCTCCTGCAACAGGATTATTCAGGGCCCTATGAAATACTTTTGGTAAATGACGGCTCAAACGACGATTACGAAAAAACCCTTGCGCCGTATCGTTTGTTCGCGCCGCGCACGATAAAAATATTTCCATCAGATTACGATACCGCGGTTCGTTTAACCAGCAAGCAACAGGCTTTGGACACGGGCGTCGCGCACGCATCGTTCGATTGGCTGCTGTTTACCGACGCGGATATGGAGTTCCAATTAAATTGGATCTCGTCCATGGCCCGGATGGTTTCACACGGCCATGACATGGTTTTCGGACATACGGCCCTGCGGAAAAAAGCCTACGGCGGCCTTTTTGACGCCATGCAATCCTTTCAGCTCGAATTCCTCTTTGCGATAGCCTATGCATTTCAAGCCTCAAAAATAACCGGCTCCTGCATGGGAAACAATCTGCTTGTCAAAAAAGAGTCCTACCGGGCCATTGACGGCCAAAAAGGCGTGGGCTACAGCATTGTCGAAGATTGCGATTTATTGCGGGCTTTTAAACGTAATCACTTTTCGGTCGGGGCCGCTTTACCTTTCGTCCCGGCCGCGTACACGTTCCCGTGTAAAAACCTCCCCGATTTTTTCAGCCAGGCGCTCCGGTGGGGACGCGGCGGGCTGCGGATAAAATCAGGGCTTTTTCCATTGTGGCTTTTATTTTGTTTTCAAAACGTCCTCTTCTTTTTGGCTCTCGCATGGTGCGCCCCGCGACAGCTTCAAATCGCCGCTTTTACAAATGCGTTTCTGACGATTGTTTTTGCGTGGATTACGTTCAAAAAAATCCATTCCAGCGAGAACCTCTTTTTATTGTCTGTGTATTATATTTTTCTGATTATCGAAACGTTTACGTTTCCGGCGATATCCATCGTGGCCCCCAATATTTCCTGGAAGGGCAGGAAAATATGAAACCGCTCCTTCTTCATTATTATATAACCAACCGATGCGACAGCCGCTGCTCGTTTTGCGGGATCTGGAAGGAACAGCCGAAGGTCGACGCCAACGCCGATGAGGTGCTGGCCAATTTGCGGTCCGCGCGGAAAGCCGGGTGCCGTTTCGTTGACTTTACAGGAGGAGAACCTCTGCTTCATCCGCGGCTTGCCTTATTTCTCCGCGAAGCAAAGAAACATGGTCTTATCACGTCAATTACCACGAACTGCCTCACCTTCAAAGACCGTGCGAAGGAACTGTCGGGACTTGTCGATCTGCTGCATTTCAGCCTCGATGCCGACACCGAGGCGCTCCACAATGAAATCCGCGGCAGCAGTTCCTATACAAGCGTTCTGGAAAGCATTCCCTTGGCCCTGGCGAACAATCTGGTTCCGGATCTTTTATTTACCTACGACGACCGCAACATCGACTCGTTTGACGGCGTTTACGATATTGCCAGAAGAAATAGGCTCATGGTCATTTTGGACCCGGTTTTCAGCCTTGAGGGGCCCGACATCGTTTTACAGGAGACGCACCGGAAAGCGTTGGTCTATGCAAAGCGCGCCGGGGTGTACCTGAATAAGGCCCATATTTCGCTGCGTAAACAGGGAGGAAACCATGTAGAAAAGCCGTTATGCAGGGCGGTCACATCGACCGTTGTCGTGCTTCCCGACAACCGCATCGCGCTGCCATGCTTTCACAGGGCGGTGGACAGCCTTCCGATAAAAGGGCCCCTTTCTGATGAGCTTACGCGGCAAAAACGCATTGAAGCCACGGCCCTCCAAGGACGGTACCCGTTTTGCGAAGGATGCCACATCAATTGCTATTTTGATCCCTCCTACCAGCAACTCCGAAGTATTTTACTCTTTCAAAGCATGTATGCAAAAGCTTCCTATGCGTTCACAAAATATATCCTTTACAAAAAGCCCTGGTCCCATGTTTTATTTTGATAAAGAAGGCAATTATTATGAAATCCTTTTTTGCCATTAATTTTATAATGGTTCTTTCGGTCGCCCTCCTGGCGCCGCTGACCGCGCATTCCACGACCATCGATGTGCCCGGTTCCGGCGCGCATGCTATTTCTCAAGCCATGCTCCTGGCAAAAGCGGGCGACACCATTTTGGCCGGGGACGGTATTTATGCGGAACAGGTCCTTATAAAATCGAACGTAACACTCAAGGCGCGAACGCTCTTTAAAGCAATAATCGACGGAAAGGGGAAGGGCTGCGCGGTAAAACTTGGCGGCAATGCGACGATTTACGGGTTTGAATTGCGGAACGCGACCATCGGCATAACGTCCCAAACCTGGGAAAACGCCATCGTTCGATGCCGCATCACGGGAATGCGGGAAAGCGGCATTACGTGTGTGGGCCACCTGCCGAAAATTGAAGACAATATCATCGTTTTCAATAAAGGCTCAGGCATTCAAGGCTGGGACTTGCAGGCCATTGCCGGGACAACAGCTTCCTCGATTAACCACAACACCATAGCCTTTAATGAAAATAATGGGATCGCATTGGAAGGAAAATCTGTCGTGGCCGTCGAAAACAACATCATCGCTTTCAACGAACGGTCCGGTTTGAAATTGTCCAAGGCTTCCGAGGCCGCCGCAATCGTGCAAGTGACAAAAAACGTTTTCTTTGAAAATACCGTCGTGTCCTATATTAAATTAGAGGATAACTTTGCTTTCGATCCCCAATTTATTGAACCGAGAAAAATGAATTTTTTGCTTAAGTCCGATTCACCCTGCAAAAATAAAGGCTCGGACGGTGATGACTTGGGCGCAAGGATTAATCAGTAAAAGGAGGTTGTTGTATGAAGTTTTCTAAAAATAACTTACTCATTGCCGGTTGGCTTGCTTTTTTATGTTTGTTCACGATGGCTTCAGGGGAAGACATATCCGTCCCTTCGGTGGGAATAAATACCATCGGTCAGGCAATGATGAATGCAAAATTCGGCGATACGATTTGGGCGTCCGACGGCGTCTATCGGGAACATATCTTTATTAAGGCCGGAGTGGCGCTCAAAGCCCGTAACGCGTTTAAGGCAATTATTGACGGCAAAGGAAAAGGGGCGGTGGTCACGCTCAGTATTAATTCCACTCTGCACGGTTTCGAAATCAGAAACGGCACGATCGGCGTCTTTTCAAAAGACGTCAATAATGCTATAATAAACTGCAGGATAGTTAAAAACTGGATGACCGGCATTATCTGCGTACGCCATTTACCGAAGATCGAGGACAATATTATCGCCTTTAACAAAGCATCCGGCATTCAGGGATGGGATGTACGGAGTACCAACGCTTCCATTAATCATAATACCATTGCTTTTAATGCA
The DNA here is from genome assembly GCA_049684795.1 of Chitinivibrionales bacterium. Classification (GTDB taxonomy): domain Bacteria; phylum Fibrobacterota; class Chitinivibrionia; order Chitinivibrionales; family FEN-1185; genus JBAVGL01. The sequence continues at coordinate 3,916 of JBAVGL010000200.1, forward strand.
AATAATGGAATTGCCTTGGGCGGAGCGTCCGATATTATTATAGAAAATAATATGATAACTTTTAATGAAAGGTTCGGTATCAAGTTGTCGACCCACTCGGAAAAAACACAGCTCAACAAGAACAATTTATTCGGTAATCTTACGATTGGGAGTAATGTGCCGCCTAATAATTATGCGTTTGATCCAAAATTTCCTTCACCTCGTTCTAAAATGAATTTTTCAGTAGTATCGATATTGCCTTGCTGCGCCTATGGTTCAGACAATAGGATCATCGGAGTACGGCCTTTAGACTAAGCCATTTTGAATATCCGCGCTATGAACCATCAAAAGAAGTCGAAAGCCGATCTTATCAGTACCATTGAGATACTTGAGAAAGAGATCAAACGCCTTAAGAAAGTCCCGCCCGCCGCAGATAATAGGGAACACGATACGGAAAAAAACCGTCGGCTCCAGGACGAAGTGGACAGGCTTAAGAAAAAGGAAGCCGATTGGGCGTTTGAAGAACAGCTGTTCAATACGCTCATGGAACATATTCCCGATTCCATATACTTCAAAAATACCAAATCGCATTTTATACGCGTCAATAAGGCATGGGCAAACCGCCGCTGGCTTTCGGACCCCGACGATGTCAAAGAAAAAACAGACTTTGACTTTTTTCCAAAAGATCTTGCGCAAACATTCTATGAAGATGAACTGGAAATCATTAAAACCGGGAAACCGCTTGTTTCAAGAGTCGAAAAGATCCAGTTGCCCGGCATGCAGCCGCGTTGGATCTCAATTACCAAGATACCGATCATCGACAAGAAAACCAGGGCCATTATCGGCACCTGCGGCATCAGCCACGATATATCGCAAGCCATAAAAATCGAGGAAGAACTCGCCAGCGAACGCGACATGCTCCATGTATTGATGGATAATTTACCGGACAGCATCTATTTCAAAGACAAAGAAAGCCGTTTCTTACGCATCAGTAAAGCACAAGCCGAAAAGTTCAACATCAGTTTCCCGGAGGAAGCGATAGGAAAAACCGATTTTGACTATTTTCCCATCGAACATGCTCAGGAGGCCTACGACGACGAAAAGAACATCATTCGTACCGGAAAACCCATCGTTGGAAAAATCGAACGCGAAACCGCGCCCGGCGAGCCGGAACACTGGGTATCTACCACAAAAATGCCGATATACGATAAAAAGAATTCCATTATCGGGACGTTCGGCATTTCGCGTGATATAACCGAAATGAAAATGTTCGAAAAGGCTTTAAGCAAAGCAAAGGACGAGATGGAAGCGCGCGTGCAGGAGCGTACCGAAGATTTGCAAAAGGCAAATAGGAGCCTGGAAGCCAGGATTGAACAGTTGGACTTTCTTACGTCCGTTTCCTACGACATGGCGCAATGCATTAATATTGATGAGCTGGCGCCCGTGATACTCAGGTCGTTTATTTCGCGGTTCCCGGAGGCTGTGTCAAGCTGCTGCCTGCGGGACGCGAAGGGGTTTTCATGTTGTGCGGCAACCGGACTTCTTAATTGCGACATCGGCAAAATGGCGTCGGAAAAGGCCCTTAACGTTTTTCACCATATGCCGCTTCAACGCCCGTTCATCGTGGAAAACTGGCCTTCCGACGATTATATCAACCAGTTTTCCTGGCCGCAAATTACACATTTGCCGTTTTACTGCGCAATACCGCTTCTTGCGGACAACCAGTTGATAGCCATTATACAGATTTTTGCCTGCAGCAAGGGACAAGCCGTCTACAAAGAAGAAGACAAGGTCGTGGCGACCCTTGCCACCCAGGCCGCCGTGAGCCTGAGTAATGCGCTCCATTATCAGGAACTGGGCGAAAAAGCGCGCCTGCAGGGCGAACTCGACGCGGCACGCAGCATTCAGCAGCATCTTACGCCCAACCAGAAGCCGTCAATTCCATGCGTCAACCTTAAAGGCGTTTACTATCCCGCCTTTGAAGTGGGGGGCGATTACCTTGATTATTTCAAGACCGAGACGGGCAACTGGGTCATCGTCATCGCGGACGTTTGCGGAAAAGGCGTGCCGGCCGCGCTCTTAATGACCATGTTGCGCAGTTCCTTCCGCGTCGAGGCGCGAAATGAACTTTCCGCGAAACGGCTCCTCTGCGCCGTCAACGATTCCATGCGCGTCAACCTCGACGACCGTTCATTCGTAACCGCGATATGCCTCATTGTCAACAGTGACGGGTCCAGCATGTCATATGCCCGGGCCGGTCATCCCAAATTGATACGGATCAACGCGGGAAGCAATATGGTCGAGACCATCGAATCCAACGGCATTGCCCTTGGATTCATTTCTGATTTCGACGTTTTTTCGAGTTTTGTCGAAGAACTGAATATCCCGCTGAAAGAGGGGGACCGATATCTCATTTATACCGACGGCCTTACGGAAGCGGTGGACAATGATAAAAACGCTTACAAGACCAAACGGCTGCTCGATTTGCTTGCAACCGATATCGGCGGTACGCCCGAGGCCATTCTCGACGGCATTATGAACGACGTGAAACTATTCGCACACGGCGCCCCCTACCACGATGATCTTACCATTATCGCAATGCAGGTGACCGGAGAAAAACACGGATGAAAAGCGCGATGCTTGCTCCGTGCATGCCGGAGACGTATATTATATGACAAGAAGATCGGAAACGCGCGGGTTACGAATGATCATGCGCGGAACTCCGCTTTTAAAAAGTTTCCCACCATGTTTCAAGGGAGGAGGGTCGGGGAAGGCGTTGCTAATAGATTAGATACTGTATCCGATTTATCTACCATTGAGCGTAAATAAATCGTGATTACAGTATAGTATCTGCCCTTAGGCAGGTTAACAAATGAGTATGCGTAGGCCATGAGCTTCAGTATCCGGAAAGAATCCGCCATTCTCATCGGTAAATGACTTTGATGTTCGAGTGATAGGGTTAAGAGTTGATTGAAGCGTCTCGTGCGAAGTTGTCGTATTGAAACATGGCAAGATCGGGAGGAAGGGCGAAAGATGCTCTTCAGGAATTGAATGTTAAACATTAGAAAAGGTGATCGAAATGAATATCTATGTTGGAAATTTATCTTTTGACGCCGGCGAAGCCGATGTCCGGCAGCTTTTCGAAGCATACGGACAGGTAACGTCGGTTTCAATCATTGAAGATAAATTCACGGGAAGACCTCGTGGTTTTGCATTTGTTGAAATGGCGCAGGACACGGAAGCCCAGGCAGCAATAGCCGCATTAAACGGAAAAGACCTAAAAGGCCGACCTTTAACGGTCAATGAAGCCCGCCCCCGCACCGAACATCGCGGTGGAGGCGGTGGTGGCGGCGGCGGCTATAAAGGTGGTCATAGAGGCGGAGGCGGTGGCGGAGGCGGTGGACATCGCAGTAGCTGGTAATTACCGGCACAATCAAAGTACTCATTATAATAGATTAATCAAGGTTAGATTTTAACATTAAAAAAGGTGAAAGAAATGAATATCTATATTGGAAATTTGTCGTTTGATGCAAGCGAGAGTGATGTCAGGGCGCTTTTCGAAGCATACGGTCAAGTAGCGTCGGTTTCAATTATCGAAGATAAGTTTACCGGCAAACCCCGGGGTTTTGCGTTTGCCGAAATGCCCACGGACGCCGAAGCACAGGCGGCCATTGCCGCATTAAACGGTAAAGATTTAAAAGGCCGTCCTCTGACGGTCAATGAAGCCCGTCCACGCACGGAAAACCGTGGCGGTGGCGGCGGTTACAGAGGCGGCAACGGCGGAGGCGGCGGAGGTCGCCGCAGTAGCTGGTAAGTTATCAACAAGCATCGCCGGAGCGCTCTAGTATGCGTCTCCGTGGAAAACCCCTCGCATGCAATGCGAGGGGTTTTTATTTGGTCCCATTGTTCCATACCCAATAGTACCCGTTGCTTCTCGCGACAACATTTCCCACGTTGCTTGTAACAAAAACATCGACCTCCATTTGAAAAAGCAGGTCCAGGAGCTTCCCGGACGGGTGCCCATACGTATTGTCGCTGCCGCAGGAAATAATTGCGGTTTGCGGATTAACGTACCCATAGAAAACAGCATCGATTGAACCGGCGCTTCCGTGATGGGGCGCGACAATAATGTCATGCGAAAGTCCATACGCATATCCTGAACTGAGTTCCCTTTCCGCGAACGTATCAACGTCCGAGGTTATGAGGACCGAATTATTTCGATACCGTATTGAAAAACAAAGACTGTAAGCGTTTTTGAGACTGTCGGCGAGCGGCCGTGATTCGTTAATAACGGAGGGCGGCCATATGCATGTAATGGTTACGCCGTCTAAACATGCCAGCGTATCGCCCTGGGCCACCGTCCTGAAGTGTATGGCCGATTGCCACGGTCCGGCGCTTCTCCGTATATATGCGGTGTCTTCATAGGCGTGGGTAATAATAAGTCCTGAAAATGCGATTGAGGGAGAAAGCTTCGACAGGCCACCCATATGGTCCTGGTGTGTGTGCGAAATTACAATTGCCGCAATTGGCTTGGACCCCGCGTCCTCATATCCTGTGGCCCAGGCGCCATAGTGAGAAGAGTCCCCGATGTCCCACACCACGTCCTTGGAATTTATGGAGCCGATCTGCGCCAGGCCTTCACCCACATCGATCACCGCAAAAGTGAATTCCGATGAACAACCCGGCCCATTTATTTTTGAACAGGCAAAAATCAATACCGCCATGACCGCGAAAACAAGTTTACAAATAAAATTTTGCTTTTGCATCGAGCACCCACTGGTCTTGATTTTGTTTGGTTAATGGGACCTCTATCTTTACCTCGCTCCACGTTTTTTCAAAAAGCCTCAATACTTGGGTAATGCCGCAGGAAACTTCCTGACTATTATTGCTTGCCGTAAAAACATTGATAAAAGGGGCCATTTCCAATGAGGAGGATGGAACAAGGCTGAATGTAGAACGCATAAAAACACTGTGATACCGGCCCGATTCCGCCGTGCAGTGCGCATATAAACCGCAGCGCAGTCATTGCGCCATGTGACGGGAAAATGACGCCGTCAAAGTATGATATTCGGCGGTATCATGAAGGGACGGCCTATAGGTGTACCGAAGTGCGTAGTCAAGCCAGGCTTTTCCTGAAATACCCGCGTAGCCTTCGGCTGCCGAAGCGCCTAATGAATAATAATACGATGCCCCATAGCAGCTTCGCGCCCCATGGTAGAGCGGAAGACTACAATCTATTTTCATGAGCTGCACATCGCTCGCAATACTGTCGGGTTGATGGGTTTTTTCGGAAAACCTGTGTTTAAGCGCGCTTCGAGGAGCGGAAAGGCCCGCCGGTATTCTGCCATACGTCGCATCGAACTCAGCGGCGGCCGAAGAGTTTTTCGCGTATACAATCACGGGAATCGCTGCCGTGTTACGCGACGCGGCGCCTGCAATAAATCCCGCGTTCCAATGTCCGTTTACCAAAGTCATTCCCCCGTCAGCGTAATAGACGCTGTCGGGCCGTGCGCCGCCGATTGCCGAAGCCGTCAAGTGCGATCCGGCGGTAATGACATTAATATGGTCGGTAACCTCGGTTATGCATTTTATTCCATAGACGGTTTCGCTCATCCGCTGGTGAATAAACACGCATCCATGGACCCTTTCACCGACATCGGCATCGTACATCGCGCCGTTCCAGGTATTAGACCCGGCGTATTGCCAATTTTGCGAGACTTCGGTGTCCGCCCGGTTTTGAGGAAAATACCCGTAAAAAAGGCCATTATCAAGGTTCAGATTGAAATTTCCTATTGTCAATATGCCCACGGACGGCAGGTTTGCGATAGCGGACCTTCTTTGCCAAAGGGCTGAAGAACTTGAACATGCCAACCTTCCCAGCGCGGAGATCACCGAATTCGGAATAATCGAAAACCGTGCGTATAACAGCGGGTCCGTTTCAGTGTATTTGTGGATCGCCACCCCCGCTTGGCCGAAATGGCGCTTTGGGGATGTCTCAAAAGAAAGAATCGGCTTGAGGTTATTAAGCTGCGGAAAATCAGAAAAAAAACGCCGCACGTCTTTTTCCGTCCAAGGCTCATATGGTGCGAGCTGCTCCTGGGACAATGGAACATCGTGCCCGATTTCAGGAAACACGTTGACCAGATCTTTTAATTCTCCATCAGGGACATTCAACGGCTGCTCGTAGTAGTTTCCGATTGATTCCCAGGTGGCGGAATCGAGGGTGCCTTCCTTGAGCATGATGCAGGCTTCTTTTTCATCCAAGGGGAGCTGCTGAATGGTTATCTGTGCGTTTGGTTTTTCACCAAAGAAAAAAAACACGGCGATGAAAGCAATGTCGGTGAGGTAAAAAATTCTCTTGAACAGATAAAGCATGGTAAAAGTATAAATCCGGCATAATCAGACTTTTGTGATCTCCATCACAATCAGATGAAAATGCAAAAATATTTTATCAATGAACCATATTATATTTTGCATAGTAAAACGGCGATAGAACAAGGACCTTTCAATTTTGCAGTCATTAATAAAATTGACAAAAATGCGGGCCGATATACTGGTTTATTCCCTTCTGACCGGAATTTTTCTTTTTCGATTTTTGTACATAGGCACGCTGGGAATCGCGCCTGATGAAGCTTATTACTGGGACTGGTCGAGGAACCTCTCTTTCGGATACTTTGATCACCCGCCGATGGTCGCCTGGTTCATATATCTATCGACAAAACTTTTCGGTGACACTCTGCGCGGAGTTAAATTCATGGCAATTGCCGCTTCCTTTTTTGCAACACTCTGTTCATTTCGCCTTGCAAAAAGGTACGTTACGGGAACGGCAGCCCTTCTAATTTTCATTCTCCTTTCAAACTCGGTGATTCTTTACGGCATCGGTTGCTTAGTGGCAGTTCCGGATATTCCGATGATCCTTTTCTGGTCAATGGGCCTCCTGTACGCCTACAGATTCATTTTTGAGGGGTCGCGATCGTCCTGGATTTTATTGGGCTTGACAATAGGCTTGGGTTTATTGTCCAAATACATTTTCGTTCTTTTTATCATTTCGCTGTTCATCTTTCTTGTCTGCTTCAAAAGCCATCGCCATCTTTTGCGATCAAAGCGCCTGTATGGGGCCTTGCTTATCGCTTTTATTGTTTTTTTCCCCAACATCGTTTGGAATTTCCGGCACCACTGGATATCCGTCCTTTTTCAATTTCATCACGGGCTTGGATCAAATTCATTTAACCGGTTTGATTTCCTCGGAGAATTTGTAACCGGACAAATAGGCGTATTGTCCGTTTTCCCTTTTGTCGTCCTTTTCATGGCGCTTGTCAGTGAATTAAAAAACGGTTTTCGCGATTCGAAAAAAAGTCTTCTGATATTATTTTTCGTCATTCCATTCCTCTTTTTTGCGGTTTCCAGTTTGCAAAAAAGAGTGGAGGCCAATTGGGCCTCGCCGGCATATATCAGCGGCCTTGTTCTGGTCCCCATTTTTTGGGAAGCCGCGACGGCCGCCGGGAAAAGGCTATCACAATTATTTATGGTCGCTTCAACGGGAATCTCGTGTTTGGCCCTCATTATTATTATGGCGCATATTCAAAAACCTTTTCTGCCCCTTTCGCCGTCAATGGACCCGACCTCACAGATACGCGGATGGAAACAATGGGCAGTCGATATTCACTCCCTTCAAGAGAAAATCGATCCTGCGCTTTCCATGCCAGTGTGCGCCAACCGTTATCAGGAGGCAGCGCTCTTGGGGTTTTATATGCCCAATCATCCCAGAGGCGTTTCGTTAAATATCGGATCCCGGGAAAACAACTATTCCATTGCCGACAGCAAGAAGTATTTAGTAATGAAAAATCTTTTGTTCATATACCCGACGCAGGACACGCTCCTTCCACCTGTGATTGCGGCGCATTTTGAGCGGACAACGCTTGTAGGGGCGGTTTTCTTATGGCAGGACAGGCGTTCAAATAATCCCTATCGCGTTTTTAACGCCGTTTTAAAAAAAGAACCATGACCGCGTGCAAAATTAATTTTTTCAGTCCCGGCCACCCCGCGCCTTTTACCGGAAAGGCCTTGCTTATGGTTTTTGTTTTCCTGCTTGCCACCGTTTTTGCAACGCGCGCGTCGCCCCGAGGAATTTCTTTGATTCTGAGCGGGGGAGGCGCGAGGGGACTTGCGCAAATCGGCGTCATCAAGGCACTTGACGAAGCAGGAATAAAACCGGATTTGATCGTGGCAACGAGCATGGGAGCGATTATCGGGAGCCTGTATGCGGCAGGGTACGGTCCCGACAGCATTGCGCAGTTCGCGCGATCGGTCGACTGGGCGCATATTTTCGCAAACTCCGTAAAAAGAAACCAGCTTCTGGTGAGCCAGAAAGACGAAGTCGTGAATTATCTATTTGAACTGCGCCTCGATAAAAATCTCAACATCGTATTGCCCAACGCGCTATCCTATGGCCAGTCTTTTTACAATTACCTGGTTCCCAAGCTTGCCTCGGCCCAATACAGGGCTTCGGCCTCATTCGACAGTCTCGCGGTGCCCTTAAGAATCGTCACAACCGATATCATTTCCGGCCGCATGGTGGTCCTGTCAAAGGGCAATCTGGCGACCGCCATCAGGGCCTCGTGCGGCATTCCTCTAACTTTTTCTCCGGTCACTATCGATACCATGCTTCTTATGGACGGCGGCATGACCGCGAATATTCCCGTTGAACCCGCGTTGGCACAGCATCCCAACGACTATGTGATCGCCGTTGACGTCACGGCTTCATTGTGGAACAAGGAAGAACTCGGCAATCCGGTGCGTCTGGTCGACCAAATAGTCTCCATAGGCATCAGCAAACAAAAATCAATCGAGAAACAGCTTGCGAACATGGTTATCACCCCGGACCTTGGCAATTACCGGAATACTGATTTTACAAAAATCGATTCCCTTATCGGGTTAGGATACGCTGCCGGCCGCGACGCCGTTGAAAAGATCAAATCCGACCTCGAAAAACAATCGCCCGGGAACGTTAAGGATTCCCAAAACGACGTGGTCGTTTATCCTCCGCTGCACTGGGCCAATATTGACAAGAGGTATTCTTTGCGGGTTGGCGCTCTTTTCGAGACATATACGAAGAACCATGAGGAAATTCCCTTGCCCGTTTTTCGATTAAAAGTGGCGGATTTTTTCAAACGCGAAGGTTTGTCTTGTGGGCATATTACGGCAATCGTCAGGGGCAACGACGGCACCACCATTACAGTAGATCCCGGAATCATACGCAAGATAGTATACCAGGGAAATGACGTCACGTCGTCGGGGGCAATCGCCTCCGCTATTCCCATCAGACAAGCCGACACGCTCACTAACGGCGCTCTGGCCAAAACAATGTCCAGTATCTATGCGACGGGACTTTTTAAAAATGTCAATATAGAATACGATTCGGCCGGAATCGTGCGGATCATGGTTGAAGAAAAAGAGTATTGGCGGGCAAGAATAGGGTTGCGCTTCGATGAATTCCACCTCCTTGAAGGCTTTGTGCAACCGGCCTACGAGAACCTGTTCGGGCTTGGAGTCTCGGCTCTTCTGCATTTGCAATACGGACTGCGAAGGGAAAAATATGCGTTTGAGCTTTCGGGAAACCATCTTTTTTCTTCATTTTTTGCGGACAAGTTGCAGTTTGAAGCTTATGATTCAAGAGAAAATATCATTACTACAAAAGAAACCGCCACCGATACGACGAATACCGAATTCACGACCACTATAAACGAAGAAAGCCTTCAAAGAGCGGGGTTATTGTTTCTGGCGGGCGCGCAAATGGGAAAATCCGCCATGGTCGACGGAGGGATCCGCATTGAGCGGTTCAGGCATTACTCATCCTCGGAACAAAGTCTGCTTAAAGAACCGTTCAGCAATTTCGAGCAAGGAATGCAATACCTTATGCTTCGGACCTCAATCGACGATCTCGATAAATTTCCCTTTCCCGAAAACGGGCAAAAACACTATATTAGTATTGGCGGCGCGCATGATATTCTGGGTGGTTCCGCGCGGTTTATTAAATTTGAAGCCAGCGCCAGTGAGTATTTTACTATCGCTGAAAAGCATACTTTTTTTCCTCAAATACAATTTATCTGGGCAACCGATACGCTTCCTGACGCGGAGCGGGCCTATCTTGGAGGGGCGATACCGGATGAAAAGTATAAGGAGATAGGAGTATATGATTATGTATCATTTTTCGGCATGACGCCCCGCGCGCTTCCCGGAGACATCGCTTTTCTAATTCATGGCAACTATCGATTGAAACTCCAGAAAGGCTTTTTTCTCACGTGTGCACTTGACTGGGGATACGCCTGGGCATGGGAAAAAAACTGGGCCTGGAACATTCGAAGCTTTGCAAATCTCAAAACCGTGTATAAAGAATTTATAGATAACGCGCCGGTAGGATTGGGAATCGGTATGGCATACGAGTCAATAATCGGCCCTATACGTTTTTCGTGGGGACGACTTTTAAGGAATCCTTTATCTCCTGCTCTGCAAATCCCAACGGAAAACCAATTTTATCTTTCAATAGGCCATGATTTTTGAATGACAATAATGTATAATTAAGTCCATAAGCAAAATGTGAGTGACCTGCCTGCCGAAACGCAGGGAGGTCATTTTATACGGTTAATCCGGGTACACGGAACAGGTTATATGCGTATTAATATCACTTTAAAATTGTTTTTAGGGTTCCTGGCGGTAATTCTATTGAATTTCTTCTACGTGTTCGTCGTTAATCAACTGACCGACTTGAACAGTACCGCCAGCATATTGAAGCGGCAGGATGAGGTAAAAAATAAATTGCTTCAGATATCCTCCCTCCAAAGCGACCGGAGAAGAAGCCGAACGTCGTATGAGGCCATCAGCAAACCCGAATCCATTCAAAACTTCCAGAAAACCGGACTCTTAATTTCACTGCTCGTGGATTCGGTGACCATGGAACTTAATACAATCTCAAAAATGAACGAATCCATGTTCCAGGTTAAATCAGACCGCGCCCCCTACACTGAAAACAGCCAGAAACTCCTTTTAATCATCAGCGCCGTTGCAAAATACAGCGCCATGTACGAGAGCGCATTTAAAGACCTTACCGACAAGGGTATCGACACGATTAAACATGCGCCGGTCAAGATGCCAAATGAAAAAACAAAAGCGCTGTCCAATATTCTCGACTTGTCCGACCAAAAGGTTTCGCAATCGCTTAAAGACATTACAACGCTCATTGATGATCAGACCAAAATCGTCATCAAGGAAATCGGACACAGGATCAATGAAGTCAAGCGGCAGACCATTTTCATCCTGAGCGGGATCGTGGTTATCGCCATAGGCTTTGCCTTCATTTTCTCGCGCGGGTTCACTAATTCCATGCGCCGTCTTAAAGAATCGGCGGGCGCCATTGGAAAAGGAAAATTCGAATTCGACCCCAAGGGATATCCTCATGATGAAATCGGGGACCTCGCCACGGCGTTTTATGAAATGTCAACGGACCTCAAGACCGCCCAGGAAGAACTGGTAAAGTCCCGACGGCTCGCGGCAATCGGCGAAGTCGTTGCATCGGTAAACCATGAAATCAACAATCCTCTCATGATTATTTCGGGCAACGCGCAGTTTCTTGAGATGTCAATGACCAAGTACCCGCCGGAAATGCAGGAACGGGTGAAAACCATCCTGGAAGAAACCGAACGCATCTCCAACGTCACGCGAAAACTGCGCGAAATAAAGAACCCCGTCGTCGAGGACTACACATCAAGCGGCGAACAAATGATCAATCTCGAAAAATCCACCCTGGAGTAAATAAACGGCATGTTTTCTTCAATGTTCTCCTTCCAACGGTTTTTCTTCGCGGCAGCGTTTTTTTTGGCGCTGGCGCCGGGATGCTCCCATGTTACGACCACACAGTACACCTTCGACAAAAAACTCCTTGCCGAGGCGGATGGAAAATGCAAACAAAAAAGCTATCCGGAGGCTTTGAAAATATACGAAGAGGTTTTTACTAAATTTCCCCAATCACCTTCAGCAAGGACCGCGCTTTTCAGAGTCGGATTCGTCAATATCTACTATGACAATCCTCAATCCGACTGGAACGCCGCCCTCACCGCGTTCAAACTCTTTCAAAAAAATTACCCCGACGATTCCCACATGGATGAGGTCAACACATGGATCCGCATTCTAGTTGCAATGGAGTCGTTCTCATCCCAATACGGGGAAACATCGGTGCGGCTGAAATCACTCATGAACAAAAGCACCGAGGTCAGCGGCAATTATGAAACGCTGCTGGAAGCAATCCAAAAATGTTCGGGCGACAAAGATTCTCTGAACAATGAAAAAAATGCTTTAAACCAGAAGATCAAAGAACTTGAACAGACCATTTTAAAAATTGAGAAGGCCCAGTAAATAAGAACGCCACATTCTTGAGACGCCTTTCATTCCTATCGATCCACCGGGAACAACCGTTCAATGTCATCATTATTTTTTCGACGGGAAATTTCAAAAGTATCCACTCTTGTCGTCAAGGTCGGCAGCCGGATACTTTCTTCCGAAGAAAATGTTCCCCATTCCAAGCGCGTCCGGGGTCTGGTGGACGCCATCGTCCTGCTCCGAGAATCGGGCATACGAACCGTGCTTGTGTCTTCAGGCGCGATCGCCCACGGAATGCGCGCCCTGGACCTGCAAAAAAGGCCGAAAACAATCCCCATGCAACAGGCATGCGCAAGCATCGGGCAGATACGGCTCATGCACATGTACGAAACCTGTTTTTCGAGGCATAATATTTCTATTGGTCAAGTACTTCTTACCTGGGACGACCTCAGAAACAAGAAAAGGTATTTGAACCTGCGTAATACTTTTTTCAGTCTTTTCGATTGCGGCGCCGTTCCCATCATCAATGAAAATGATTCCGTGGGAACCGAAGAAATCAGGTTTGGGGAAAACGATACGCTCGCGGCGCAGATTTCCATGCTTGTGCAGGCCGATGTTTTCGTAAACCTTACCGATATTAACGGGCTCTACGACAAAAACCCCAAAACGGCAAAAGACGCCCGACACGTTTCCGTCGTTGAACATTTCACCCCGGCCGTATTGAAATATGCGACTGAGAGCGGCTCCGAAATCAGCGTCGGAGGCATGATAACAAAACTCAAGGCCGCCGAAACAGTGACAAAAGCCGGAATTGTCGCCCTCATCGGCGATGGTTTTTCAAAGACCCTGCTGGAAGTGCTCAAAGATCCCGACGCAAGTACTATTTTTCTTCCATCGGGAAAAGCCATGTCCTCCAAACATCGATGGATAGCATTCACCGGCCAAAGCTCCGGAACGCTCACCATTGACAAAGGCGCCTGTAAAGCAATTGTTGAGAAAGGAAAAAGCCTGCTTCCGGCCGGAATAAAAAAAATATCCGGGGAGTTTAATCCCGGTGATACGGTCGATCTGGCGGATGAGGAAAATCATACGGTCGCACGGGGACTGATTAATTATTCTTCCAAAGAAATCGAAAAGATCATGGGCTGCAGAACATCCGATATCATACAGCGGCTTGGACAAAAAACCTTTGATGAAGTGATACACCGGGACAATCTGGTGATATTGTAGAAAGTTAATAAAAAATGTCTGCATCATCGTTGCAAAAAACCATCGACACGATTTCTTCCAATGCCCGGAAGGCCGCCTCGATGCTTCTTGACGCTTCACCACGAAGCATCAACAGATGCCTCCGCGAAATGGCGCGACTGCTGGACGCAAACCGCGGAAGTCTGAAGAAAGAAAACGAAAAAGACTGCCTGGCCGCGGCAAACAAGAAGCTCCCGCCCGCTATGATTGAGCGCCTCACGCTTTCGGATAAAACCTTCGATTCAATGATCAAGGGTCTTCTGGAAGTGGCCCGCCTCGACTGTTCCGTCGGCGATACCTTTGATGAAAGGAAACGCCCCAATGGGTTGAGAATTTACAAAATAAGGGTTCCTATCGGCGTTATCGGCATAATCTACGAATCGCGTCCCAATGTCACCGTGGACGCCGCGGCGCTCTGTCTTAAAGCCCGCAATGCCGTTATTCTGCGCGGCGGCAGCGAGGCGTTCCATACCAACATGGCCTTGGCAAGGCTTTTTTCCAGGGCGCTTGCCCGCTGTTCTCTCCCGCGAAACGCCGTTACGCTCATACCCACGATCGACCGTACGGCAATTGACATGTTGCTTAGAAAAAGCGATGACGTCGACCTTATCATCCCGCGAGGAGGAGAGTCGCTGATTCGCGCGGTGGTGGAAAAATCGTATATCCCGGTGATCAAGCATTATAAGGGCGTGTGTCACGTGTATGTTTCGAAACACGCGGACATGAAAAAAGCCCTGCCCATCGTCGTGAATGCGAAGGTTCAGCGTCCGGGGGTATGCAATGCCATGGAAACGCTCCTTCTCGACGCGAAGATCAGCGCACGCAATAAAAAATTGATTATCGATGCGCTTCTTGACAGGAATGTGACGCTTTTCGGCGACGGCGCCGTCCGAAAACTGTACCCGCAGTCGCCTAACGTGAAGAGAGCAACGGAAAGCGACTGGTATGCGGAGTATCTTGATCTCAGGATTGCCGTAAGGGTGGTTAACGGCGTTTCAGAGGCCGTGGACCATATCAACGCCTACGGGTCACGGCATACGGACGCAATAGTCACCGAATCAAAACCCGAAGCGGCCCTTTTCTGCAAACTCGTCGATTCGTCGTCGGTCATGGTCAACGCAAGCACGAGGTTTTCAGACGGCGGCGAATACGGCCTTGGGTGCGAAATCGGCATATCGACCGACAAACTCCATGCGCGCGGTCCAATGGGCGTTGATGAATTGACAACATACAAATGGATCGTCGAAGGAAACGGACAGGTCCGCACATAAGGGGAAAAGAACACAATGAACATTTTAGATTCCGTTAAATTCGACGATCAGGGCCTGGTGGCCGCCATTGCGCAGGACGCCGAAACCAATGAAGTGCTTATGGTCGCGTACATGAACAGGGATGCCCTTGCCGAAACATTGCAAACCGGCACGATGGTTTATTTCAGCCGGAGCCGTCGGAAGCGCTGGCTGAAGGGCGAAACATCGGGACACATTCAAACTGTAAAAAGCGTTTATATCGATTGCGACGGCGACGCGCTGCTTTTTAAAATAAGCCAGAAAGGCTGCGCCTGCCATGAAGGATATTTTTCATGTTTTTTCAGGGAAAAAGTAAACGGCGACTGGGTAATCGCAAAAAAGAAGATTAAAGAAGATTGAAGAATGAGCCACAAGGAACATGACGGTTCATCGACCGTTTCCCAGAGAATCAGGAACTGCGGCCTGCTCCCTATCGTTCGATTCAGCCAGATCGATCAGGCCGAAAAAATCGCCGAAGCGCTCCATGCCGCGGGGGTTGATATCATTGAATTCCCAATGACCTCCCGCCATGCGCTCAAGGCCGTCGAAAGGGTGACCGATATTTTTGGAGACGCGATTATTGTGGGAGCGGGCACAGTGCTTGACGGCGAGACTACCCGCGCCTGCATCCTCGCGGGCGCCCGTTTCATAGTAAGCCCAGCGGTCAAACCAGACGTGATCCGCATGTGCAAGCGTTACTCCACGGTCGTCTGCCCGGGAGCTCTGACGCCGACGGAAGTATTGTTTGCGTGGGAATCAGGCGCTGATTTTGTGAAAATATTCCCCTGCGGCGAAGTTGGAGGCGTTCCATACATACGGTCCCTCAAAGCGCCCTATCCTCACATCGAAATGATCCCCGTCGGCGGCGTGACCCTGGAAAATGCGGCCGATTTCATGGGGGCGGGATGCGCCGCGCTCGGCGTGGGCGCCGGACTTCTAAGCAATAAAACGGCTGCACCGCTTAACTACGAAGACATCACCGAAAAGGCGTCTCAATTTATGGAAATAATCCAAAAAGCAAGGCCGACCTCCCGTGAGTGAAATTCCCCTGTTTTCACCCTATGTCGAGATATCTCTTGACAATTTAATACACAACCTCAACCAGATCAAAAACAGCGCGCCCGATTCGATGGCCATCATGGCGGTCATTAAAGACAATGCCTACGGATGCGGGTCGGTTATGGTGGCCCGTGCTTTAGAGGCCCATCAGGTGCGGTTTTTCGCGGTCGCTAATCCGGGCGAGGCGCGCGCGCTGAGGACCGCGGACATACGTTCTCCAATTCTGGTATTGGGCGATTCCGGGCCCGAGGAGATGCGCTGGGGCGCGAAGGCCAATGTCCGTTTTGCCCTCAACGACCTTGCAGACCTGCAAATCTGGAACAACCTGGGTTGCCCGGTGCTGTTCCATGCCAACATCGACACGGGAATGGGACGACTGGGCATTGCCCTATCGGAGACCCCGGCGCTTATCAACATTCTGAAAAGCAGTCCTCAACTAACGTGCGAAGGGGTATTTACGCACCTTGCCAATGCCGATGGTTCCGATACGGGGACGATCAGCCGGCAGCTTGCGCATTTCAGAAAAGTGTTGAACGCGCTCCACGAAAACGCCGTTGCCCCGCGACATATCCATTATGCGAACAGCGCGGCCATCATGCGATATCCGCTGGAGGAATGCACGATGGTCCGGCCGGGTATCGCTCTCTTTGGCTGTAAACCCGATCCTAGACAGGACTTTCCACTGGATTTAAAACCCGTGCTCAGCCTTAAAACCCGCATTGTCAAGATGAAACGGGTTCCAGCAGGAACTCCCATCAGCTATGGAAGCAGCTATGTAACTGAAACGGAAACCACTATCGCCACTATCGCTCTGGGATATGGCCAGGGCCTGCCCAGACAACTGAGCAACCGGGGCAGCGTGCTCATAGGGGGACGTCGCTACCGGATAGCCGGAAGAGTCACTATGGATTTTATCATGGTTGACGCCGGAACAAACCCGGACATGAGCGTGGGCGATGAAGTTGTAGCTCTGGGTAACCAGGGCACTGCAAATATTCATCCTGACGATATTGCTCTGTTGTGTAATACTATTGGTTACGAAATTCTCTGCAACATCAGCTCAACAATCGACCGGCTTTATATTCTTGATGGAAAAATTCTTTATCATGAACCCATACGGCCCTTTTAAAGAATGCAAGGCGATCGAAAAATGTTTTCTTTTTTTTTTGATACCCGATTTAATGCCGGAACTATTTCAGAAATCGAGCCAACCGGCTTATGGGTCACAATGCATGCTCAGGATGAAATCGGAAGCGCCTGTGTTGGCTGCCATAAATGCATCGAATCAAAGACCGCTTTCAAAATCTTCGTTAAAACCATTGACCCGGGTATCTATTCATTACATCAAAATGTAGTTGTGAAAAGGACTACACTCAATAAAGTTTGGTCAGCGGCGTTTGTTTTCGGCACACCCCTTCTGTTTGCATTCGCAACATTGCTTGTGTGGAATTATATTTCTTTTCAACCGGTTGGATCGCCGCTTTCAATTGGCGCCATGATGGCGGCCATTATCATTGGATTTATTGCGGTCATTGAAGGAGACGGTTTTTTTCGGAACAAATTTCCCGCCCATTTTTCCACCATCGTCGCATCAGATAATTTCCGGAATACCCATGGATGATCTGCTGGACCTATCGGATCTCGTCGAAAAAATAGAGGAACTGCTTGAGGTGGGCCTCTATGACGAAGTGCTGAAACTCCTCGATTATTACAGCATCATGTATCAGGACGAATGGGACATATATTTTCTTTACTCCAGGGTATATCTTGAACAAAACGATCCCTCCACGGCCATCCCCTACCTGCACAAAAGCCTTAAAATTGACAAAAACAACGTCGATTCCCTTTTAGGCTTGTTTTATGCCTACGCCCAGATGGAACGAATAAAAAAGGGGGGCAGATACCTGTTCAGGGCCGTAAAATATTATCCGAACAGCGAACCGGTGCTCACGGCCCTGATCTGGTATTATACCGAAATAAATGATCTGGAAAGCGCCGTCACCTGCTTTGAGAAAGCGAAGAAAGTCGGCACCGACAATCCGGAAACCTTTCGTAATGCGGGTATTGCTTACGAACGCATGGGCGAGTATGATAACGCCCGGCAGTGTTTCAGCACGGCCCTGCGCATGAACCCGCATTTCGACGATGTAAGGGACCTGCTTGCCGACCATTATATTCTTGTAGGTCAAGTCGAGAAAAGCATTTCGTTGTATCGGGATTATCTGGCGGTCTCGCCAAAAAACATCCGGGCGCTCTCCCGTCTTGTGTTCTGTCTTTCACAAAACAACCAGGCCGAAGAGGCGCTGGCGTTGTCCCAGGAAACGATAAAACTTTACCCAAATTCCCCTGTCGGATACGTGGACTGTTCCTACGTGTATTTAAATATCGAAAAATTCGACGAAGCGCTCGCCTATGCCGCCAAGGCGCTTGATGTGTCCCCCATCGATGCGGAAGCTTTTCGCGTCAGGGGAATTGCCAATTCCGAGAAACAATTGCCCGAAGAAGCGAAGAATGCCTTTGAGGCCGCGCTCGGACTGGACCCGAAGAACCCTGAAATCATGAGGGACTATTATCATCACCTGAGAAACGTGGGTGATTTTTCAAAGATGGAAAAACTTGTCAACAAGGTAATCAAGCAGGAATTTCCCTATTGCATCGAAGATTACTGGTTCCTTGCGGACTATTACCGGGACGATGGAGACAATCTGAAGGCGTTCCACTTTCTGCACAAGGCCTTTGCCAGCATGCCGGGTGAAAAGGAGCTTATCCCGCCAATGGTTGACATTCTCCTCGATGCCGGGCATGTTTTATACAGCGTGCCCTTTTTAATGAGTTATGTCGAGCGCAGCGGTTGGAACGACACCATGAACCAATTCGCACGGCATAACAGGCTTAAAGGCAAATGGTCCCAGGAAGCTTTAAGGTTTTTGAGGTTCCACGGGCAAAACCCCTCCAAGTACCGGAATTATATTTTTCTTAGGTATTTTGAGAAATTTTGCGCCATAGCGTTCGGTTTGTTCCTGCCTTTTGCTTTAGCCTTTTTTTATTTCCTCATAGGCCTTCGAGGACTTATCTACGTTTTCGCCGGGGCCGCAGCCTTCTTTGGAATGTGGTTGGCAGCCAAATTTGTCATTGCTAAAAAGCTGCAAGAATAGTACACATGCTCGAAACGCAACCGGTCCGGATGGGACATTCTGGATTTTTCAACTTGCGGAAGTAACCATTCGACACCCGCGTCCATGGAAAAAACGCAACGGGCGTTTTGCCTGGTGAAAAGCAGGTTACTCACACAAAATATTCCTGATATCTGCAAACGTGATTTTTCTTTGCCGTAATATAAATATACTCCGACGCCAATCCCAATTTTTCACAGAGCGCGGCCATAAGCTTCCATCCAAGCCCGTATCCCGACGCGGCAGGCCCTTTGCGAAGAGAAATGCAGACGAACCCCGCACTATCAAAGAGAGCCAGCCAATATTTTCGTTTGAAAACTTTGAATTCTTCCCAATGCGATTGCGATACTCCATGAGGCAAGGGCATGATAAGGCTTTCAAAGAATGATGGTTTGGCGGCCTTTTTATGAGGGTTGTTCCCATTTTGTAATTCGTGTTCATAATTCATGGCAAGCGCAGCATTGGAGCCGGTAGTAATGCCACGCCACGTTTCGCGGGCAACGGCCCGAAACTCAAGGACTATGTTTTTCAAACCGTGCTGTTTCGTGATCCGCTCGATGGTCACCAGAACATGCGCGGGAACATAGAGCAGCACCTGGCATATTTTCCAGAACGGGCCCGGCATAACATTCACCGTAATCCCATCGTCCTTCAACACGCGATTAATCCCGGAAAGCACTTTTTGGGGATCAACCACGTGCTCCAGCAGGTTGGAGGAAAATACAATATCAAAGTTCCGGTCTGCAAAGCTTGCTAACGCCGCTTCAGCGCTGCAAATCCGATATTCAATTCCGTGTCGGCCTTCTTCTGGCAAGAGCCGTGGATTTATTTCGGTGCTGATGAGGGATACAATGTACCGCGAGAGCAATGCACTCTGATATCCATCCCCGGCGCCGAGCTCACAGCCGTGGTGAAAAAGCCCATCGGGGCAATTTTGGAATATCCGGTCTGTTTCCAGCTTCCTGTACGCATGAAGCCATGGTATCCAATCAGCCTTCAATTTCATAATCATATTGTACATTATTCCGCTGAATAGTATATAATATAATCATGCGGGTACTATTACTATTTCTTGCCAGGCTGCCTAAACATCTTCTCTGGTTTGTCCTCATTATATGCATTACAATGATTTGCGTGGTTGATTATTTTTACGAGCCCCGCGTTTCTTTGATATTTTTTTATTTGTTGCCTATTTTTATGGCAAGCTGGTACATCGGCAAAAACGCGAGCATTATCATCTCGGTTATTTGCGCAATAGGATGGGCAATTTCGGATTTCCTGTCTTTCAGTTCTTTTTCCCATCCAATGGTCCCCTATTGGAATTTGACCGTAATGCTTGGGGTTTTTCTGGTGGTTTCAATAACGCTCAGCAAACTCAAGCAGGCTTTGCATCACGAAAAAGATCTGGCCAGGACCGACGCTTTGACCGGCATCGCAAATCGCAGGGCATTTTTTGAAGTCGCCGCGGCCGAGCTTGCGAGGATGAACCGATATAAACGGCCCTTTACTATAGCATACCTTGACCTCGACGATTTCAAACTTATCAATGACCAGCAGGGCCATGAGGCAGGCGATAAATTATTGCAATGCATTGCGGAGTCCATAGGGTCAACTATCAGATCATCCGACCTTATTGCGCGCGTGGGCGGTGATGAATTCGCGGTCATTCTTCCCGAAACCAATGAAGAGCAAGCCAGATCGGCCATTGAAAAAATAACCGCCTCATTACACGAAAGACTTAATAGAAACGGTTGGTCCACTACCTTCAGCATAGGTGTCGTAACCTACGTCCGGCCCCCCGCAACCGTCGACGATATGCTTAAGAAAGCCGACCACATGATGTACGCCGCAAAACGCGAAGGAAAAAACGGCATACGATTTCTTGTCTGGAAGGAATCGGCAACCGCACGGTAGCGTATGAAATCTTTCGCCTATGAAAATGAACCCAAGGTAAGGGCCTGGAAGGATTCGGTCGTCAAAGCCGGTTGCATAATACACTCGCTCACGCCGCTCACTATAATTCATAAAAAAAATAACGAGCTGCTCTTTGCGCTTCTCAGGGCCGACGTTTCGGACCGGGATGGAAACAAGCTTCCCGACATTTTATTCGTTCGCGGCCACGCCTGTATCGTTGTCCCGCAGCTTACAAATAAAAATACAGGCCGTAAAGCCTTTCTCATGATTAAGCAGCGACGCATCGGCAACGGCTTGCTTAATCTGGAATTTCCCGCGGGAATGCTTGACAGAAATATAAACAGCCCGTCCGAAGTCGCGCGTAAGGAACTCTACGAAGAAACCGGGCTTTCGGTCGCCCCGGCGAACCTTTACCCGCTTTGCGACAGCCCGCTCTACAGCTCGCCCGGAGCATCCGACGAAGGCATCTACTATTTTGGTTGCAGCATCGAATTGACCGGAAAGGACTTCGCCGCTTTTGAAGGACGCAGCATCAGCGGCGTTTCCGAAGACGAGAACATCGTCGTAACGCTCAGGTCCAGAAAGCAAGCGGAGAAAGAAACCGCTTCCGTTCAGGTGCGCCTGGGGTTTTATTTATTCGAGGAATTCCAGAAAAACCAAAAAAAACATGAAAACAATTTCCGGAAAAGAGAATATTCGAAAAAACCTTCCTGATATTTTGTCCGACGAATCCCGGTTCACCCTGGGAACGCCCGAAACGGTATTTTTTCCGCGAACCACGGCCGATATTCAGGAAATAGCGCGCGAAGCTTCCCGTAAACGCATTCCCGTTACTATAATAGGCGCCCATACCGGCATCACGGGCGGAAGCGTGCCCATTGACAACTGCATTGCCGCCTGCTTTTCGGAAATGAACAGGATCCTTAAGGTAAGACCCGATGGCAACGGCGGTTTATTACTTGCATGTCAACCTGGCGTCACCTTGAAGCAAATACAGGCCTTTCTCGAGGCGCCGGATGCATGGCCTCTTCCCGTGGAAGGGAAAAAGCAGTTGCTGCCCGGCGCCTGGTTATATCCACCCGATCCCACCGAAATGACCGCCCAACTCGGCGGCACGGTGGCCACGAACGCGTCGGGATCACGGTCATACCATTTTGGCCCCACCCGTTCGAATGTCGAGGCCCTATCGCTCGTTTTCGCCGGGGGGGATACGATAACGCTCAAACGCGGGGAACATCACGCGGAGAACGGATTTTTCAACATTACAACCGGCCAGGGCGCGGCGCGTTCATTTCCGGTCCCAGAGTATCAAAGTCCAGCGATAAAGAATGCAGCGGGGTATTATTCAAAAAAAGGCATGGACCTTATTGACCTGATTATAGGCTCGGAAGGCACTCTGGCGATTTTTACGGAGATAACCGTTTGCTTGCTTCACGCTCCAAATATTACGGCAGGGCTGAGCTTTTTTCCGGGACTGGGAGAAGCTTTTACTTTCGCCGGTTTCCTCCGGACCAACGAAAACATCGCGGCAATCGAATATTTCGACGAAAGCGCGCTGGCTTTCGTTCGAAAACATCCCGACATGGGCCCGGGCAAAATTCCGGCCTATCCGCGCGACAAAAAATGCGCGGTCTACTGGGAATATATGGAAACCTTGGAGTCGCCTTTTGAGGAGCAATTAGACAAATGGGAAAATGCTCTGTCAATGAGCGGATCTTCATTTGAGGCCACCTGGAGCGGCTTTGACAAAAAGGAAATGGAATTTCTCAGGCAGTTTCGCCACCTTGTTCCCGAAAGCATTAACGCGGCCATTGCCGGATATAAAAGGGAATGTCCAATGATCAGGAAAATATCGACCGACGCCGCGTTTTCCAGCGAGTTTTTTTTACATGCGATGGAACAGTATATTTCTTTCGCCCGGTCCGCCCGATTGGAATACGCGCTCTTCGGGCATCTGGGCGATTTTCACCTGCACCTGAATCTGTTGCCTCATGATGCCGATGAATTTGAGAGAGCGCTTGAAGTTTATGAAAAAACCATGGATCTGGCGATCGCGTGCAAAGGGACAATTTCGGCCGAACATGGCATCGGAAAAATCAAGAGACCCTATCTCATGAAAATGTGCGGAGAGCGGGCGGTACGGGAGATGATGCGGATCAAATCGGCGCTTGACCCGCTGTGGCTGCTTAATCCAGGAAATTTATTCGAACCGCCGGTTCCGTAATAGCCGGTCGGGAGTTGTTCACAAAAGCAATTTCTCCCTAGTCAATTGCAGCCCTTCTTGTTCGGCCTTATCAAAGGCCGAGGCGCTGCCTATGACGGTCACCGCGGTTTGTTTTTCCTCGAGCAATTGCATGGCCATGCGCCTGAGCGTTTCCGGTGAAACACCAAGCACGGATTCACGCATTAATTGCCGGTACCGCGGGGTCCTTCCACACAATAAAGCAATGGTCTCTCCCAAACCGTTTTCATGGGGGGTCTTCGGCGCATCGATTCTTCCGATCGTTGCGATAAGGTTCTGGTCCACGCTATCTTGAGCAAGCCCCAGCGCTACTTGCCGCAGTCCCGCTTCAAAATGGTTGAGCGTGGAAACAAGGTTGGGGTCACGATACGAAGCGCATGAAAAAACGGGATGCCCCGTTGAAATTATCGACATTCCCCCATAGGCTCCGCCCTCAACCCGCACTTTGTTCCATAAATATCCGGTTGAGAGGTTCTTCGCCAAAACATATAACGGCCCCATGTCTTGCGGACTGCAGGCCCACGCCTTTGCCACGAAATTCACCGATGAATTTATTTCAACGCCGAACGATCTGGCCGCCTGGCGGTCAAAAGTAATTTCACTGCTTAAGGAGTTGCCTTCGGGAAGAGCGCGAAGCAGGAGTTCGGCGGCGTTTACAAAGGACTCGGGATCGTCAGCGGTCAAGGAGACCAGGCACCCGGCTTTATTGACAATAAGCGCATGCAGCGCGCGCAGTTTTTCAATGATGCGGTCCGGGTCGAACTTCTTGAGTTCCCTGTCGAGAAACCTCAAGTGTGTAATGCCGCCAAGCGCCTCACCAAGGAACTTGGATTTTACAATCCGCGAAGCCGCATGGGTGACGGCGAACGAATGGCCGTTATTGGCTACCGATGAACTAAGGTCGTTTCTCATCTCAAAAAGCACGTCCTTGAGCTGTTGTTTATTGGTGAAATCGGGACGCACGAGCATATCTGAGAAGATCCCCAGCATATCGGGCACGCGCGAAACAAGGGCCTTGCCATGCAGGAAGTATTTAAACACGCACGAATCAACGCTTCCCGCGCTCGCTTCGCACAGCAGGGAACCGTGCATGCCGCCCGTCGCGAGCGTGACCTTCCGGGACATTTCCTCGAACGACAGCCCGCCGCACCCGCACCGTGACGCCAGCTCCGCATATATCTGAAGGTATGGCACGAGCTCGACGGGAATTGACGAACAGTCAAAGCCGAGGTCAAGATAAACGATGCCCGACGTAAAAACGGGATGGAGAAAGCCCGGCACGTCCGCGACGGCGATCCTGACCGTGGACACCTCGCGGTTTTGCAGCGGAAGATCGGATTTCCTGAGTCTGGGCAGCGTTGCGAGCGCCTCGGGCGAATTGGGGGTTTTCTGTTCCTGAATGAGCCGTTTGGTCAGGCCATGATATTCTTTCCTGTCCTCATCGGTAAAATGTTCGCTCAACTGCCGCGCATGGAAGGCCGTCTGGCTTTCCAGCCGCTTTCCCATTTCGGAGGAGGCCTTGACGACAGTGAGCAATAAGTGTTTATTGTCAAGAAACCGCTCGCGCATCTCGCTTGCAAAGGCCGTATGGCCCCGTTGTTTCATTTCCCTGAGCGCCGCGATGTTTTTTTCGAAGGCAAGATACGCGAGCGGGTCCCCGCCATAGATCCAGCTCCGGTAACAGCGCTCGGCAAGGATGAGGTTATAGGGAAAACGGCCGGCGTCGGAGATCTCCCTGAGCTTGAATTCGGTCTGCCGCAGGGCGCCTTCCAGCAGTTCTTCATCAAGCCCGGAATCAATCTCCTTTTTGAGCGCATCGAATATAAGTTTTTCTATTGTCAAGACCAGTTCCGGCTTGGTCTTGCGCAAGCCGACGCTGAAAATGCTTTGCACGAAATCCATGGCAAACCCGGTGATATCGTCAAGGTCTTCTCCGTAATGGCTGTCGATGAGCGCCCGCTTGAGCGGGGAGCTTTCGGCACCGAGCAGGTAGTGGTAAAAAACGGTCCCCAGAAGCGAAGCAACGGGGTCGACAGCGGGACCGAATATCCAACTCAGGGCCACCGTTGCCGTGCCATCGTTTTCCGGCGGCGCGGGCGCTTCGATTTCGGTTTTACGCGGTTCTCTCCAGAGCGGCTGTTGAAAGATTTCGGAATGTACGGTCATCCGGCCGTATTCGCCCAGATATTTTTCATTCAAAAATTTCAAGGTCTTTGGGGAGGGAATATTGCCATACAGAAAAATGAACGAATTTGACGGGTGATAATATAACTCGTGAAATGTCTTGAATTGCTCGTACGAAAGGTCGGTTATGTTCTCAGGAATGCCGCCGCTTTCATAATAGTATGAAATGTCGGGGAACAATTGCGAAATGGTTTTGCGCTCAACATGGCTGGCGAAATTGGAAAACACGCCTTTCATCTCGTTATAGACGATGCCCTTGATATTCACCGGTTCTTCAATACGCTCTATATCGAAATGCCATCCTTCCTGATAAAAAGTTGTTTTTGTCAATAGCGGGTGCAGGACCGCATCGCAATATACGTCGACCAGATTAAAAAAATCCGCTTCAACCTGGCTTGAAACCGGATACACGGTCTTGTCGGGATAGGTGAGCGCGTTGAGAAACGTTTGCAGCGACCCTTTCAGTAATTCCTGAAATGGGTCTTTCGCGGGAAATTTACGCGACCCGCCGAGCACGGAATGTTCCAGTATATGCGGGACGCCGGTATTGTCGAACACGGGCGTACGAAACGCTATGGAAAAGAGATTATTGGGGTCTTCGTTAAAAAGGTGAAGGAGCCGGGCGCCGCTTTTCTCATGGGAAAAAATATAAGCGCAGCTCCGCAGCTCCGGGATTTCCTGAATACGCTCAACAACAAACCCTTCAATTTTCTGTGAAACGTTCAACGGTTGCGTTATCATGGCCTCTTTCTTTAAAAAAATGATTTACCGTGTAAAAAATAATAATTGAACGGGTGCAGCGACCCCGGAAAGCCCCCTGTATGCTTCGCTCGCAAGGAATTTGTCTTTGCTTTTTGCATTCCCCCTAAGAATACAGCTTTCCAAAGACAATCTTATAAAATACTCCCCTGTTGCCCCGGACAGGGACACAAAATATGCACTGGTTGCCGTGTTTAGCACGGGACAAATTTCTTCACTTTAACGGGCCTTTTTTGGACTATCACCAAATAAATACTATTTTATCCCAGCGGTGTAATTACCACGGTGAAAGGGAAAATGCTTCATGAGTAAATTTAAGAAATCCAACAAACTCGACAACGTGCTCTACGACATTCGCGGCCCGGTATTGGACGAGGCCAAACGGATGGAAGAAGAGGGGCAGACCATAATCAAGCTCAATATCGGCAATCCCGCGCCATTCGGCCTGCATGCCCCCGACGAAATTATCCACGACATGATCCTTAACCTGAAGGATTCCGACGGTTACAGCGATTCAAAGGGGCTTTTTTCCGCCCGTAAAGCAATCATGCAGTATTATCAGCAGAAAAACGTTTCCGGTGTTACCATTGAAGACGTCTATACGGGCAACGGCGTCAGCGAACTCGTGGTCCTGGTCATGCAGGCGCTGTGCAACGCCGGAACGGAAGTGCTTGTTCCCGCGCCCGATTACCCGCTCTGGACCGCGGCCGTCAACCTGGCCGGCGGGAAGGCCGTGCATTACCTGTGCGACGAAAAATCCGATTGGTCCCCGGACGTAAACGACATTAAAAGGAAAATCACCCCGAAAACAAAGGCGCTTGTGGTGATTAATCCCAATAACCCGACCGGCGCGCTGTATCCTCCCGCGTTGCTTAAGCAAATTGTCAAGGTGGCGCAGGAGCATGATCTTATCATTTTTTCCGACGAAATCTACGACAAGATCTGCTACGACGGAAATGAGCATGTGTCAATCGCTTCGCTTGCGGAAGACGCGCTTTTCGTGACGTTTTCCGGCCTTTCCAAGGCATACCGCGTCGCCGGTTTCAGGGCGGGCTGGATGGTGGTAAGCGGTGGCAAGAAAGCGGGAAGGGACTATATCGAAGGCCTGACCCTGCTGTCGTCCATGCGTTTATGCAGCAATGTTCCCGCGCAGGCGATCATACAAACGGCGCTGGGCGGTTACCAGAGCATCAATGATCTCATCGCTCCCAAGGGCAGGCTTTATAAGCAGCGCGAAATATGCATGGACATGCTTTCAAAGATCCCAGGGCTTTCGTGCGTAAAGCCTAAGGCGGCCTTTTATGTTTTCCCAAAACTGGACCAGAAAAAATTCAACATCAGGGACGATGAGAAATTCGTGTTCGATTTCCTGCACCGGGAAAAAGTGCTCCTTGTGCCGGGGAAAGGGTTTAACTGGCCCCATCCTGATCATTTCCGGATCGTATTTTTACCCACGGTTGAGGATTTAAAGGAATCACTCGCTCGATTGCATAATTTCTTGAAGGATTATAAACAGTGAAATACCTTCCTTTATGAGCGCCTTAAGAATCGTTTATTTTTGTTTTGAATTTTTCTGCTGTTATACGACCGTTTTTTATTCCAACTTCCTTTTTTTCTACATGAAAAACAGGTTCGGCTTCGGGGAGCTGGAAAACCTGCTCATGGCCGCGCTTTCCGGACTGGTTTACATATTCGCGGCATGGCAGGGAGGCGCCTTCGCCCAGCGTTTCGGTTGCATCCGGTCGCTTTTTATCGGGATGTCGGGCATGGTGCTCTCCCTGGCCGCCGGGGGCCTGCTCATGAACTCGGCTCCAGCGCAGGTGGTCGTCTTTGCATTGTGGACCGCGTCGGTCTGCTTTGTCTGGCCGGCTCTTGAAGCGCTTATCAGTGAAAACGCAGGCGAAAAATTACCGGACCTTGTTGGATGGTATAACGTGATCTGGGCCGGTGGCGGCGCAATCGCCTATTTTACCGCGGGAATGCTTTTGGAACGTTTTGGCATGCGGAGTCTTTTCTGGATCCCTCTTTCTTTGCTTCCCGTGCCTTTTGCGCTGGTCGTGGCGGCCATGCGTCTCAGGCGAATTGAAAAAAGCCGGGGAACAACAGGCCCCATTGTGGCCATTAATCACAAACCGGCCAACAGTAAGCAATTCCTGCACATGGCATGGCTGGCCAATCCCCTTTCCTACGTGGCCATAAACACGCTTATTCCCCTTATTCCGTCAATCGCCTCGAAACTTGGAATGACCACGGCAATGGCCGGAATCACCTGCTCGGTCTGGATGTTTGCCCGATTGGCGGCATTTGTTCTTCTAAGGCGCTGGTCAGGATGGCACTACCGATTTACCTGGCTGGCCGGATCATTCGGACTGATGGTGGCCTGTTTCGCGGTCCTTATTCTATCGCCGACAATAGGGCTGTTCGTAATTACGGAAATAGGTTTCGGATTTTCAATCGGCCTTATTTATTATTCATCACTCTATTATTCGATGAACGCTTCGGAGCAGCAAGGGGCCCATGGCGGACTGCACGAGGCGATGATCGGCGCGGGTCTTTTTGTCGGCCCCGCGTGCGGGGCGTCAACGCTGTTTCTTCTGCCATTGACGAGGAATGCGGGAGCATGGTCGGTATGCGGGCTTCTGGTCATAGGATTTTCGGGGCTTTTATATATGGGGCGCACACTGGTAAAACAGCAGGATATTTAATGAAAAGATCGATAACCGCACAACGTGCTTTGCGCGATGCTACGAATAACGATCTAAAATGGTCGGTTTACATCCTGCTCTGCGCCGATAAAACCCTGTATACCGGCATCAGTAACGATGTGCCCAGACGGGTTGCAGACCATCAATCCGGCGTTGGCGCCCGTTATACGCGCGGCCGTCTGCCGGTGCGGCTGCTGTTCCAAGAACCATGTCTTGACAAAAGCAGCGCCTCAAAACGTGAACACGCGATCAAACGGCTTAGTCGCGAAGAAAAAATAAAATTAACAAACATGCTTGCCTGCCTGCGCTGACGCTTCGGCAGTCGGGAGGGTAGGTAAATGTTGCTCAAAAGCCAAGAGGCACTAAGGGAGTCAAAAATGCACGACATGTTGGTTAAGCTTTACGATCTCGACAAATATTTGGGACGGCAGAATGGCGCCATGCCGGAAATTACTATTCGTAAACCTATCGGCCCGGAAAAACACGTCCTTGTCGAATGGGTCGGCAAAAAGTTTTTCAAAGCGTGGGCCAGCGAATTCGACATGGCGATGAACAACCGGCCCGTCACGTGTTTTATCGCGGTACAAGACAAGGAGCCGGTCGGATTCGCCTGCTACGATGCAACCGCGCGGGGTTTTTTCGGGCCTACGGGGGTGATTAGTTCGCTGCGCAACCGGGGAATCGGCACAACGCTTCTTCTTACAGCATTAAAAGACATGCGAAACAATGGCTATGGATACGCGATAATCGGAGGCGTAGGCCCGGCTGAATATTATAAAAAAACGGTCGGCGCTGCCGATATTGAAAATTCCGCGCCGGGCATTTGGGAATCATGGATTGAAGAACCCAACAGCAGATTTGCTAAGTTCTTTCTGCCAAAGGATTCTTGACGCATCTTGCAAAAAAGATTAGTTGCATAATGCATTCATGGCTTTTTTCATCGTAAGCACCGAATACTGTTCTTTTTTCAAATAGGTCAGCACGCCTACAAACACCGACTGCGTGGTCCAGTACATCGGGGGAGGCGGCTCGGTATCGGCAATGACGGCATGGAACCCGATTATGATCAATGGCGATCCATCATGGCGGGCCTTTTCGATCCGGCCGATCACATCGTTCAGCGTGACCCCAGACTTTACGGCAAAGTATCCAAGTTCCGTCCGGTTTACCCCATCCAAATACTCAAAATCATGCGAAGTCCTAATGTTTTTGAAGTATTTATTCACCACCGCCGCCACATCGGAATTGTAATTGCCGAAAGGGTAAGCAAAACTTTCGTGGCTTAAATTATTGGCAACCAGAAAATCATAGTCCATTTGCACCTGATTTTCGACGGAATCAATCGGCACCGACGATAAATTTTCGTGCGTATAGCCATGCCCGCCCGTTTCCCATCCATGCGCCTCCATTTCCTGGGCCTGTGCAACGGTTATCGTGCCGCCGGGGGGCGTGGCAAAAGATGCCGGAAAGAAATGCGTGGCGCCCCACGTGCTGTCAATCGAGCGCATTGTTGGAAACGAATACGCATACACCGAGGGGTGCGCGTCATCAAAGGTGATCACCACAATCGGCATGCCGGGATTTTCCGGGGATTGAAACAGATCGATACAATTGACATAAAGCAAGCAGACAAGCATGGCAAACATGGGCGCAAAAGACCCGGTTGAATATGGTGAATATTCTTTCATGCTGACCCGCGCGCGGTTAAATTCTAAAATTGCCGTAATCCACCTTTACCGGATAGTAAAGGAGACTCGGTAACTAAAACTGCATCCAGATTTCCCCGAAAAGGCTGTAAACCGGCTGCGCTCCGCTTTGCAAACTTTGTTGGAAAGAAAGCCTGATTTCGGTCTTTTGCTCGAAGGGAACAAAAACCAAAAACAGCCTTGGAATATTTGTGCAATACGAGTCGTCCATTTGATATTCATAGCCCGCTCCGATCCCGCAATGCGGCAGGACCATCCAGGTTGCCTCGATTCCCGACATCAGGGATTCGGTTTGATAGCTTTTGTGATAGTTTTTATAATAAATCTGGGCCTCGGCATTAAATTTGTCAGCAGGGTCGATCCTCGCTTCAAACAGACCGTCAAAACTTTCTCCGGGGACCATCGTAGAATTCGTGGAATGACCGAAACCCATATACTGCATGAATTTTCCAAGGCCGTGGATTTTCAGAATCCCGAGGTCGGCCGCGAGGTTCGCCCCTTCGGTATAACTGTTGTCCTGGTCCTCGGTTTCATACGATTGGAACCCCACCAAAGCATTTGCCCGCAAACGTTCGCCGCGAAAATCAACTTCCCCGAACGCCTGGCCGCTTTCCAGGGAATTGAGCGAAGAGCCGGCATTGAGTCCGACGCCGTTCTTAAACGAAACGCCGCCGTCGAGCCCGAACCCGTTGACGTCCCACAGCAAGGCCTTGTCAAAAAGAAAATAAAAAATCGAGTGGGGCCTGTACAGCTCGGCGAAACCCATCCGGTTCGACACAAAGCCCCAGGAAAATGAATAGTTTTCCTTGTGAAAACTGAGCGCGCCCTCTTCCAGCAACGCATCCGCGGAGTTTCTGCTGCCCCTCACGGCGACAATGGCCTGCAGGTCGTTTGTCAAGGCGTGACTCAGCGACGCCCTGAGAAGGCCGTCCTCCAACCCTTTGGCGCCCGCGTCTTTCTCATAGACGATCGAGGCGCCTCCCGAAACCATGATATCAAGGGAGTCCTGCGGACCCAAATTCAACGCACATGCTGAAAAGGCAAAAAAAACTATAAAAAGGATGTCCGGGGATTTCATGCTATTAACCAAACCCGATATGCATTAATCGGATTAAAACGAATCCAGCGATTTTGACTGAGGAAAAATGCAACCAGTCCTGCGGGCTGGATTATTCAAATGAACGCCATAATATACATGAAATAAGAAATCGCTGTCAGGATTATAGTTTTGCCACAGTTGATATGATTATGCGCGTTAACCATTTTAATAGAAGCAAACATTGTAACCACCGGAATATATTTTTGAAAAAGTCATGGACCTTAAAAAGTTGTTTAAATAATGGGCTTGTTCAAAAAAGGCAACAAAAATTCCCCGGCCGGTCAGCAGGACCCTAAGGCGCGAGCGGACCGCCTTCTCGAAGAATACAACCGCATTTTTGAATGTTTTCGGTCCCATCCCTATATAAGCGTCCAGGAG
Source organism: Chitinivibrionales bacterium (assembly GCA_049684795.1). Classification (GTDB taxonomy): domain Bacteria; phylum Fibrobacterota; class Chitinivibrionia; order Chitinivibrionales; family FEN-1185; genus JBAVGL01. Next base: position 36,023 of record JBAVGL010000200.1, read on the forward strand.
GTCTTCGGCACTCCGCCGGAAAAATATCACTTTTTATATCGCGTAGACGGGTTGGTCCATTCGGGGAAATCGCTCGAATCAAAAAATGAGCATGTTGTAGAAATAACGCTGCCGGCAAATTATCCGGCCAAAGACCCCGTTTGCAGAGCATTGACCCCGATTTATCATCCGAATATTTCCCCTGAAATAATCGACATAAAGCGCCTCCTGAATGTCGGAATATCTCTCGCCGACCTTGTGGTGCGAATCGGCGAACTGATAGTGTTTCAGCGATATTCCATCGACGAACCTCTCAATGTGGAAGCGTCGCAATGGGCGGCACGGAATAAAAGCATATTGCCTTTATCATCGGTCAATTTGAATTATGCTTTGCCGCAGGCCCCCCCCGATACGGTGCCGGTTGTCGACCAACCAACCGGGGCTGTTGAAGCATCGGATTCAGCGCCCGCCATACATGAACAAAAAACGGAATCGATTATTATTGAAAACGACAGCGCTAAAATAAAACTTGACCAGGAAACGCTTCCCGCTGAGGATGAGAAAAGAACCGAGGCCATACTGGTTGAACGGGAAACCCCTCCGGATTTACAGGAGCCCGTCATTCAAACTCTCGCTGAAAACGCGGGGGCGCCTGAAAATCAGAAGCAGGGTCGACCCATCGGAAACCAAGGACCTTTGTCGTACCATGACAAAAAAACGGAATTCATTTCCAAGCACGATTTTTTTTGTCCGTCCTGTGGAAATAAAAACAGCAAGAAAGCTAACTTTTGTATTCATTGCGGCACCAGACTTACAAGGCAATCGGCGCTTAAAAATGCCAGGACGTTCTTTCTTGCAAGCATGATTGCCGTTCCCGTCATTATTATCGGAGCGGGAATAGGTGCGATTGTATTGCGCAATGCCAACGTGGATTTTCTGAAAGTCCCTTTATTTCATTTCCCTTCGTCGGCTCAAAAGGAGGCGCAGGAAAAGTCCGTCGAGGCCGCTCCTAATAGAGATTCCGCGGTTGAAAACCTACCCCCAAAAGAGGCCCCTCAAGAAGCGGAGATGCCTTCGCGCGAAGGCGAAAAAGCATTGACGCCTGACAAGCTTTCAAGCGTAAAAAAAAGCAATGATATAATTTCTAAACAAAAACCGATACGGGAGTCATTGGAACCCGTAAAAAACAGAAAAAGCAAAGTTGAAGCTGTCTCCGAGCTCCCTGCTCGGTCTAAAAAGACCGTTGAAAAATCGCAAGCTGATAACGCGGCTGCGCGCACGCCAATGCCAAAAGCCGGCAACGAACAGCAAAAATCCGAAAAAATAGCAAATTCATTGAAGTTGGCAAAGCTCTATGCGGGCATCGGCTCGTATGACGACGCAATAACGCAATATCTCGATGTATTAATGCTCGATCCAACCAATCAAGAAGCAAGGGAGGGTCTTGTCAAAGCGCGGGAAACCAAAAAAAATACGCTAGGCAAATAGATTTCCCGGACCGTTAACTTTTGGGAAAACAATCCAATGGACCACATAAACCTAAACAAAGGAACTTTTCAAATGGACAACAAAAACATTCTCACTCTTTTCATAACGGGCGCGCTATCTTTTTCGCCGCTCGCAAAAGATTCCAAAGACAATGCGGTGACCCTTACAATGGACTACAGCGGCAAACAGCAATGCGGGTATGCCGTGGATTACACGTCCCAGGGAAATTTCAAGCAGAAAGGCGTCGTTTCCACTAAGTCAACTAATGTTTATTGCGTAATTTCCGGCGCCCTTAAAAAGCGTGATTTGCTCACCGTCAAGGTCGACAGCATTTCGATCAAGTCCGATATTTATAAAGAAGAAGTAAAAAAGGAACTCCAGGAAAAACTCCTCAAATCGGACTATTCATTGTCCCTGGCAAACGGCTTTCCGTCAATTGATACGACGGCCGAAATGCCTGCGGCCGGCTATCTGGAATGGGACCTGTACCGGCAACTGGCCAAGCTGCTGCCGATTTTGCCCGGCAAACCCATTAAACCGGGTTTTTCCTGGGAACGTACGTTTGTGCTGCCTTTGCGCACGGCCCGAGGCCTTGTGTCATGCGAGGTTTACCGTTCCTATACCTTTAATAAGCTCCAGGGTGATACGGCAATGATCAGCTGGAATTTCCGGTATACCGCAAGTAAAAAATCATCCGACAGCACCAATGCCCTCAATCAAATACCCGTGGCCGGCAAAGGCACAGGCAGCGCGGTCCTGGACGTCCGCAACCATTGCATCCTTAAAGCCGAAATGGATTTCGCCACGCCCGTGGCGGTGGTCGGCGAGGTCAGCGTAACGTGGCAGGAAAAAGCGGTCTTTACTTTGATTAATTGTAAATAGCTCTTTGTCAAGGCCGTCGAACCGATGAATTCATGAACCATCTGGTTTTCTATTGCCGCAGCGGATTTGAAAAGGAATGCGCCGCGGAAATAATCGATCGCAGCGTGCATCTGGGTATCTATGGTCATGTATCTGCGGCGCGGCCGACGACCGGGTTTGTCATTTTTACAACCGCGCAAAAGGGCCTCGCGTCGACATTTGCCGCCCGGCTCAATTTTAAGAATCTCGTCTTTAGCAGGCAGATGTTCGCAGCATTTGACGAAATTATAAATCTTCCCCAATCCGACAGAACAGGCCCGATTATTGCCACGCTAAAATCAAATAAAGTCAGTGCCAGCGAAGTGTTTGTGGAAACTTCGGACACCAACGAATCGAAAACGATACTGCCGTTCTGCAAAAAATTCGCGCCTCATTTTACGCGCGCGGCGATCAGAGAAGGAATACTTTCCGCCGACGGCGAGGCAAAACCGTTTCGGTTGCATTTATTTTTCCTAAGCTCCGACCGGGTTTATGCAGGCATTTCATCGGTGAAGAATTCCTCTATATGGTATATGGGTATTCCACGCTTGAAATTTCCCAGGGCCGCGCCGAGCCGGTCAACCCTTAAATTGGAAGAGGCCTTTAACGTTTTTCTTTCGCAACAGGAACAAGCCGCCATGCTTCGGGAAGGAATGTTCTCGGTCGACCTTGGCGCTTCTCCGGGTGGATGGACATATCAGCTTGTTCGCCGTGGAATTCGGGTAGAGGCCGTTGACAACGGCCCAATGGATACAGCGCTTTTACGGACAGGGCTCGTCCGACATGTAAAAACAGACGGATTTTCGTATTCGCCCCTGCGTCCGGTCGACTGGATGGTATGCGACATCGTGGAGCAGCCCCGGCGCATTGCGAAACTTGCCGGCAGATGGATGGCCCAGGGGCTATGCGGAAGAACGATCTTTAATTTGAAACTGCCCATGAAAAAACGTTACGAGGAGGTCAGACTATGCATGGAAAGCATCAAGGTTGAACTGGCAAGGGGTACAACCGGAAAAAATTATTCCGTTTTCATCAAACAGCTCTATCATGACCGGGAAGAAGTGACCGGGTTTATTAGTCTCTCTTAGCTTTTAGACGACAGCTTTTTGTCGTTTGAATCAGCAAAAATAACCTGATCGTCACGGAAATTTATAAAAAAGAAAAAGGACGCTGGAAAACCCAGCTCTCCCATATTTCGCAAAAAATCTGTTTGTTCCCAAATTAAAACGGCCTGCTTGAAAAAACACCATAATTGTTCCGAATTATTTGCGAATTATTATTTATTGAGGTATATTTGCTTCCTTAAATCGAATAAGCTCTGCAAACTCATGAAAATAGAGTGGAACGTTTTAT
>JBAVGL010000201.1:0-3167 GCA_049684795.1 Chitinivibrionales bacterium
GGTTTATCAGTTTTCCTTGATGTGCATAATCTCACAAACATCCGCTACCCCGCATCTGTTGAACCAATTCCCGACGCACAAACGGTTTCGGCAGAAGATCGCCAGGTTTTTTATCCTGGCGATGGCATAAATTTCACCGGCGGTTTGGAGTGGGTGTTTTAATAAACCCAAGGTGTTGAAGTTTTTTCGTTTAAAAAAAAACAGTGATTTATTACCAAATGACCGACTTTAAATTTAACTTTTTTCAAATGTTATGAATGACCAATAAGAATATTTTTTTTCTTTCGAAACTCTCCTCCATTTATTTGTTATTAAGATTTTTGATATGCTTCTCATCACAAATCCATGTGTCATAACGACAAGATGATGCGAACCTACCATTAAATTCTCGATATAGTCGGTAGCTCTATACATCCTTATTTTAAAATCTTTATATGACTCACCTTTGCCTTTAAATCCGCCAATCCATAAAATTCTCAAAAACAAAAGCCAAATAAATAGCGGCAAAATGATTCTTTTCCAGATACCACAGGGTAGCGTTGCCTCATTCAATAAGCATGTCGTTTTAAAATCTTTAACTCCCATCATTTGAAATGAGTCTTTCGCTCTCTTTAAATCGCTACTTATAAATAGATTGGCATCTTTAATACTATCCCAAAGATGTACTGGAATTTTATTCGAGATACTTAACTCACAATTATCCCAGGCTTTTACGAAGTTTTCGATTTCTTGCCCTTTTAAGAGCTTAGAAAGGGGATATTGAATATGGGCTTCGGGTTTGCCATGTCGAATAAAGGTTATTCTTGGCATTTTTTCTCTTAATACGGCTTCACTTTGGGTAAGGAGGTCACTTCTTCATATGATTATCGTTTAGAATAATCCGTTATCCCTAATCTATTGCCAAACGGATCTTCGAATTCTACAGATATTCCTGTTCGAATTGGAAAGGGTTCAGACAGAAATTTTATCCCTTGCTCGCGCATATTCTTATAATGTTGGTTGACATCATCAACCACAAACCAAATTGTTGATTTTGCTTCAGGAAACTTCGCGGTATCCTTTAAAATAATGGCCGGCTCTTCATCACCCACATTAAACGCGAGCATTCCCCTATCGGAGAAATCGAATTTAACTGACAATCCGATTTTTTGATAAAAATCCTTTGCGGTTTTCAAATCATTAACTGGTAGGAAAAAATTGTCATAGTTCTTCATTGTATTACCTCCTGTTTGTTTTTTTGCCAACGACCAGATAACCTAACCCATTGTAAACTTCATGTTCCTTTGCTCCAAAAACCGTTGCCGGTATGGTCTGTCTGGTTTTAGTATATCCAGCATTAATTTTTGATAAAATTTTTCGCCTTAAATTGTTGGGGTAATCCGCAGCAAATCCTTCATCACCCCAACTGACAATACCACCATCTTTTGTCACCCGGATGAATTCACTAATAGCCTTCTGTGGATCGTTGAAAAGGTTTACCCCTCCAAAATGGAAAACTGCATCAAAACTATTCTCCGCAAAGGGCAAATACTGGGCATTTCCATGGATTAATTGCACATTCAAATGACTATTTCTTTTCTGGCATTGCCAAAGCATGCCTAATGATAGATCGAGAGAAACCAATTCTCCTTCAAAACCAATTTTATTACGCAAAAATTTTTGAAAAACTCCGGGCCCAGGAGAAACTTCAAGAATTTTCATTCCAGGGCGTAGATTCAAATAATTGACGATATCTTTGCGACCTTCAATCATATTAATCCCTGCAATTATTTTTCCCATTATTTGCTCATTGATATCATAAAGAGGCGCAAGCATATTATAGAACGCGTTCATTTTTTTATCACTTCCGGAAATGTCCTGTGGATAAACAATGGACAATATACCATCCATGATTTTATATGTTTTCCCATCTGGTCGTTTAAATCCATTTTCAACAGGCTGCAATTTATTGCCGGTTTCAGGACAAACCAGAATGCTCTTTACAAATGATGAGTAGATCATTATTGTCTCCTATAAATATAAAAGAAAATGAGAGTACTCCGACTGTCGCAGCTCAGAAAACACCACTACATAGCGCTATAATAAATATCGTTTTTGGCATTTCGACCATTGGCCAAATATTTATAACAATCGTAAAACAAAGTCCTCACCCAAATCTTTTATTTTGACACTTTGTTTTTTAGGATTACTCAAGCCGGTAAACAATTGGAAGCACGATTTGCAGTCGTACCGGGGCATAGGGAAAGGGTGCGGCCTGGCGGACGGCCTTGACTGCATTGTTGTCCAGAAGCGCATACCCCGAACTGTTCAGAACATGCACATTGTCAATACTACCGTCGGGCTTTACTTCAAAACTCATTTTCACCGTACCTTGCCAGCCTTCTTCTTGAGCGTACACGGGATAGGAAAGAGAGCGGTAAACCTTATCTCGAATGACACTGTACTTTGCGGAAATATATTCTTTTTTTAGGACTGTGGAATCAATGGCGTCCCTACTATAAGAAACATTGGGCGATGCCTTTTCGGAGACTTTAGCAATCGGATTGGAAACTACCTCAACCTCGGGATGCATAGTGTCCGGCTTCGTAGTATGGGGGAAAACATCCTTACTTTCAATTACTGGTGGATGCGGCTTACGAACGGTGCTGGGTTGAGCAGGAAGGTCTTTTTTCGCTTCCGGTAACGCTGTCTTCTCAAGGGAAAAGTCAATAACCGTAATGGGAGTTTCCCGAAACAGGTTTTGCGCGTAAAATATGGCTGCAATTGCCGCTGCATGCGTGGCAAGCGAGACGATGCCACAAAGGCAGGTCTTTCTCATCGCGATGTCTCGGTTTGAAGCCCAACACTCAAAAACCCGCGGTTCTTCACAATGTCAAGGACATCGACGAACGGTTGTAGCGCAAGTGTCTTGTCCGCGCGTATTAGAAGGGGCGTTTTCCTGTCAAGTGGGGCAAGTTTACGACTAAGCTCGGCAAGATCAACCGGGACGGAATGGAAATACACAATACCGCTTTTGTCTATCTCAATTGTTTGCGGGGTCAGTGAGGTTTCTCGAGCTCATTATTGCAAAACTTCGAGCTGATAGGTAATTGCTTTTTTAGGGTATGGAAAGCTGTTTAAGAAAATGTTCTTTGCACACTCCATAATTTCCCGCTCTTTTCCTTGCC
>JBAVGL010000202.1:0-5035 GCA_049684795.1 Chitinivibrionales bacterium
CCGATTTTAATGGAGTCCGATTTGTCGCAGGAAGAAAAAACAATTATGCCCGCCACGGCCCCCAATAAAGAAACTGCAGAAAGGAAATTCTTAACCATATGACCAGGGTCCTTTTTTTTGACATACATTTGCTTGGCACGACTGGAATTGATGGGCGGTCAGGTGTTTTAACCGAGCCATAGGGATTGCTTTGAGGGGTCCCAGGCGCGGGTAAAATACCGGACTGCCCATCTTCATTCACGTGATCATGAATTTATTAAAATAGGTAAGATGTTCATGGGTGTGCAAGGAGAGTAAATGGCGGCCACGAGAGTCAAAAGTAGTTCATTTCATTAGAAGTTCTTCTTTTATTTGAGAAACGTAGGTGCCCAGTCTTTTTTCAAGCTCCGTTGACAAATCTTCACCCGGGTCGATGCTGTAAGGTTCAACGCCGAAAATCACGATTTTTCCGGGCGCCTCTCCGAGCCGGCGGGAAAGCGCTATGATGCTAAGAACGTCGCCTTCATGGAGTGATAGTCCGGCTGTGAGTTTTTGGGTTGTTACCTGCTCGGGCGTGAAGCGGCTCATGGTTCCCGGAGACTTTCCCATGAAAGCGCAATCGATCATCACGGCCTTTGCCCGATGGGCGATCACGTGTAAAAGGCCCATTCCGCCCGAACCCAGGTCGACAAAATCAATCGACGGGAACTCATCGGCGCATTTGCTCAGCTCCTGCAAAATACGGACGCCGATACCTTCATCCGTTTTTAAAATATTACCGATTCCGACGACGACAATGTTGTTCATGGTTGTACGACGTCATTTTTTAATTGTGCAACAAGCACGCCTTCAAGCATAAAGCCGAATTCCTGAAGATAAGAAGCAAAATCCAATTCAGCGACTATTCCGTGCAGCTTGCTGGCGCATCGGAAATGGGTCGTGTCCTTCTCGACGATCATGAAGCCGACATGGTTGGCGTCGAGGTTGGGATTTACCCGCAAAATAAAGACAAAAATATAAACGCCGGGCTGAAGAGAACGTTGTTCAATAACCGCCCCAATTTCTTCCGGCGTCCAGGTAGTGAGTTTTAGAATGGTGTCGGGACAGTCGACGTGCAAACCAATTTTGGAGAAAAAGTCCTTTTTGCTTATGGCTCTCTGCACTGTCCGTCCTTTTGGAGGAGGAACCATGCTCAAGAGAGCGGAATTATTTGGAAGCCAGTCAAGCACGAAGAAGTGGTTGCGGTGCAGGTAGTCGATATGCCCTCCGGTGTAACGGAGCTTGATGAGATTAGGCATAAATTGGTTGCTGTCTTTACTTAATGCAAGCGCCAGGACATGTTCGATATACGTTACGCAGTCGAAAGACCGGATGTTGTACAGCGGCTTGGGGTCGCATGTGTCAAATATTCCTTCCCCTGTCGGCCCCGTGCGGTCGTATCGTTTCCCTAAAAAGTATTTCGAACAAAAAGAAATCCGTTGAGCGGAGGCGCTCCGGCTTTTTAATGAATCAAAAAGAGCATTAATTGTTTCTTTGTCTTTGGGCGTCACCTGTTCCCACAAAATGGAATTCGTGGGCAAAGGAGCTACTGGCTTTAAAAACGTTTTCAAAAAATACGCCTCGACAAGTTCCTGGAAATCGATATTGGATTTTTTCCTGTACCCATGCCCTTCGTCGGCGGCAATCGACATCCAGACAATGCCTTTGTTTTTTTGCATGGCCTCGGCAATTTGTCGCGATTCCTCCGCGGGCACGCGCGGATCATTAGCGCCCTGAATAATAAGCAGCGGTTTTGTAATTCCGGAGGCCTGCGTGACCGGGGAAATCCTCAGAAGAAAATCGCGCATCGCGGGATCGCGTTCGTCGCCGTATTCGACCCTTCGCAGATCGCGGCGATATGACGCGGTGTGTTTAAGATACGTCAGAAAGTTGCTTATTCCATAGATGTCAATACCCGCCCTGAGCCGGTTGCTAAAATGGACCATTGATGCCAGGGCCATGTACCCGCCGTATGACCCGCCCATGACGGCGACCCGCGAGGCGTCAAGTCCCGGCTGATTTTCGACCCAGTCGAGCAAAGCGCCGATGTCGCGCACGGCATTTTCCCGTTTCATGCCGTTGTCAAGGCTTAGGTATGTCTTGCCGTATCCGGACGACCCGCGGACATTGGGAGCAAGCATTGCCATTCCCAGTTCATGTACATAAAATTGGACTGATGGAGAAAAGCTGGGCCAATACTGGCTTTCAGGCCCGCCATGGACCATGATAAGGACCGGGAAAGGCGGCTTTTTCAAGGAAGGCTTGAAGAAAAAGCAGGGCACTAATCGCGGTTTCCCGCGGACGCTGTCAAACGTAGCATAATGGATTATCTCCGGCGCCGACAACAGGTTTGTGTCGAGTCCGCCCATTTCGCTATAGGTCCATTGCGTTAGTGAAAAATCGTCGAGGTCTATTGCATAAACGCTTTCGGGTTGCCGGGGCGTTTTAATTGACATTGCAAGCATTTTTCCCGACGGATGAAACCTGAGGCGGTTGATGATTCCCTTCGGCAGATTGGGAAGCGGCTTGAACGTAAGAGTTTTGGCGTTCATCAGGTAGATGCGCGTGAATCCATCTTCATTGATTGAAAAGGCCAACGCATCACGTTTTTTCGATAGCGCGATTTCGCCGACGTCCCAGCGAATTGACGATGTCAACAATGTTTCTTTCTTTGTAGAGAAATCAAGGTATCGCAGGGAACGGAAATCGGGGCCAAAGGCGGGGCCTTTGGCCCCGCCTTTATCTGATGTAAAGAAAACGCCTTTATCGTCGGGGCCGAACGCTCCGATTTCTTCGGAAACCGTTTCGGTGAATTGATGGAGCGGAACAAGAGAGTCGGTTTTAATATTCAGGATAAAAAGATATGATTCGGTGCGCGAGATATAGTGTGAGACCAGCAATTGCTTGTCATCGGAAGACCAGTCGCAGATCGACCAGTCGCCACCCTTTGTCAATACACAGGTACTCTTTTCCGGATTAGTAATATCGGAAATATACAGGTCGTAATCTTTGCCGTTCCTGCGATTACTTTGGAAGGCGAACCGGTCACCGTGGTTGGACCAAACAACTCCCAGGTTTTGAAAAGAGTTATCGGTGATTGGCATGACTTTCAAAGAAGCCATATTCAGAGAATAAATCTGGAAGTTTTCGTTGCCGAGGCTGTCTTGTTCGAACAGGACGCATTTTCGGGAAGAGTCCGGGCAGATAGCGGCATTGAATGTTGGTTCGGACAGGTACGTAAGTTGGCGCGGATCTGCGCCCGGCTTTTCCACGAAAAAAATCTGGTTTGTTTGGTCCCCGCGTTTAAGCACGACCACGCCCTTGCCGTCCGGCCCCCAGTCTTCAAGTTCAGCGCCGCGCGTGTTTTGATAGCGGGACATTGCCAGGCGAAAAGAATCGGGGATTTCCGGAATGCCGAAGGTTGAAGCGTTGGAAGTTGCTTTGGGTTTTTGATTTTGATTAGTATGTTTGTAACCGGACAGAAGCAAAAACATAATGGAAATAAAAATAAGAGTTATCGCAAGGCTGGCTTTTTGTATTAATGCCATCTTATTGCCCGTATGCATTGGAAACCGATTATGCCGTAACCTTTTAAAAATGAAATAGATACAGCTCTTTGTTTACCTGGAGAAAACAGTTATTTATACGGCCTATTGAAAATCTAAAATCATTTAAGTAAATTATATACTGGAAGCTTGAAAAAAAATATTACATTTTCTCGAAAGGATATTTTAGCATGAATCAATCAATAATTGGTGTTATTGTTTTCTTCGTTTTTTTAAGCACCATTGAAGCGAGTAGCAATCCATCCTTTATTGATTCTATTTCGATTCCAGGCGCGAAGTGCATAATATCTATTCCAATGGATTCAAATTCTCTTTTTTCCTCTTTTGAACACCCTTGTAGTAATTATTATTTTTTTAAATTAGGAAACCGCTGTCCCTGTTGTAGATTTTCAAGTGCTGTAATATGGATAAATTTTTATTCTACTGTTAAATGTACTTTATTTGAAAAACAAATACAATTAGGAGCTTTTTCAAACAATCACTCACATCCCTCCGATACTATTCCACTTTTATGCGATTCATTAAAATATTACACGAGTAGTAGCGATTATATTAAACTTGATACCGATGCATCGTTTAAAGACAGCCTACCTTGGAATTACGATTGCGCTGTCGACAAAAGACTTGCCAAAGTTAATCTATATAATAATAGCGATTTTCCATTTTCAGATTTGCTACATTTTATATTGAAATCAGCAAGTGATTCAAGCGAAGTTTATTTATCTCGAACTATCTTGCAGCTCACACAAGTTAAAACTCCGCTATGCAAAACTACAAATAATACAAAATTTATGAGCAAAGCTTATACAATAAATGGGGCGTTGATTCAATCAAACCGCAGACTACCTTTAGTATACATTTTAAAGGATAATGCCAATGCAAATTCGATAGTCCATTTAAATAGTGTCTGTCCGAAAAGCCTCTTTTTGCTCTGAAAAAAGGTAAAAAAAACCGGCGAAGATTGTCATTGACAGAGAGGTATGATGTATTTTCTTAGTGGTAACTTTGAAAAAGATCAGCCAACCGTCAAGAAACTTCGCCGGAGAAAGCAGATGAGAAAGATACTTCGTGAGCAGGTTCAAATGGGTGAAATTGATATATCCGTTGTGCCGATTGAGTTGGATTCCCGCGATGAGATACCGCAGCTTCTGCGAGGCCTTCAGCACCTTTACTCCATTCCAACATTGCGTCGGCGGATTTTTAATATTCTTTATAAACTCGTACCCGCTCATGTACAAATGGATATCGGCCGAAGCGGGATGGATTTGTGGAAGATATTCGTTCTTGGTACGATTCGTCTGAGCTGTAAATGGGATTATGACAAACTGCAAGAGATCGCGAACAATCACGTTACGTTACGACGGATACTGGGGCATGGGTTATTGGATATGGACAAGCGCTATCCGCGCCAAACATTGTGCGATAACATCCGCTGGTTTACGCCGGAGATT
>JBAVGL010000203.1:0-2777 GCA_049684795.1 Chitinivibrionales bacterium
GAATGAGACCGATATCGGCAAAAAACGACCGCGTTCCGCATACATTAATGGAAAGGGTAGGTATGTATATTAAATTCGTCAGGTTCGGGCTGATGCTTTTTCTGCTGTGTCTCTGTTGCTTTTGCCAAAAAGTCGATACAAAAGACATGCTGGTCAAGATTAACGGCGAGACCATTACGCGCCAGAACGAGGAGGCCTTTTTGGAGGCTTCGCACATGTTCCCTTCATCGATGGGTGAATTTTTTCCGGGGTCCCATCCGGACATGACTTTTCTCATTGATGTCGAAGTGCTCTTTGATAAAGCGAAGTCCATGACCGAGGTGGACAAGGAAAAATCAAGCGACGACTGGAAATGGAAAAAGACGTATTTCCCCGCCCAGATGTATTTGAAGCAGGTCCTGAGCCAGAACCTCGGATTTACCGAAAAAGAGATCGAGGCGTATTATAAGGCCCACCTTGCATCTTACAAAAGGATCGTCAAGGTAGGCACTGATCCCAAAGATACGACCGTAAAGAAGAAAATTCCCCAGCATGATTCAACCTATTATGCGCCGCTGGCGGAGGTCAGATCGGGCATTGTTGATACTCTGTTTCTCGTAAAATATCCGGTCCCCGATTCTTTGCTGCGAAAGCCCAAAGACACCTCGAAAGTCGATACGGCCATGATAAAATCCCGATGGTCTGCGGACCATCCCGCGCCGGATTCCTTGCTGCGAAAGCCCAAAGACGGTTCGAAAGTCGATACGGCCAAGGTAAAAGCACGCTGGTCAGCGGGTCATCCCATGCCGGATTCCTTGCTGCGGAAAGTCAAGGACACGACGAAAATCGATACGGCCATGGTGAAGTCCCGATGGGTTTACAACATCCATCGCACGACCCCCGATTTCTTCATGAAGGCATTTTATAAAGAGCGTTTCAAGACCAAGTTCCCTGATTCCATGAATATATGGTATGGTGAAAAGAAATTCGTTACTCCGGCCGATATGAATGTCATAACCAGCTGGATTCCCCAGGAACAGCGCGGATACTATAATAATCCCTCGGGGACGCGCGAGCTTGCGCAATGGCTCTTGAAATGGAAATTGTTCTCCGAAAAAGCCAGGCAGCAGGGTTTTGAAGATAAGGACGACATCAAAGCGGCTATGGATTGGGCCTGGAAATTGACGGTCGTTTCAAATTATGTCAATAAGGACCTGATTCCCAACGCAAAATCGACGGCATCGGTCGATACCGAAATGTGCATATTTTCCTATTGGGACGAGCATGGCAATCCCTCCGTGCGGCCCGACTCCACAAGCCTGAAAAACGTGATAAACCAATACATCCAGAAGGCCGCGTTCAACAAAGTCGAGGCCGGGATTTATGATCTGAGGAAAAAGACCTCCATTACCTATTTGTCAAAAGATTGGAAGGACGATGAAGGCCAGGAAAACCCCGCGTCTTTGATAGCAAAGGCGGACTCGCTTCGCGATACGGGAAACACCCAGGGCGCGGAAACCAACTACAGAACCCTTATTTCCACGTTTCCTTTCACCCCCGAAGGCATGCGGGCCTACCCCGAGCTTGCGAAAATACTCACCGAAAAACAATTGTACAGCGAAGCGATCAAAAATTATCGCGACTATTTGATCTTGTCGAACGACAAGAGCAAGCGCTGCAACACCTTCTTCATGATAGGGTTCATCAACGATGAATACCTTAACAAATCCGACCTTGCGCAGATCAATTACCGCTGGGTGCTTAAAAACACTCCGGAGTGCGAACTTGCCGATGACGCGGAGTTCATGAGCCTCCATTTGGGAGAGTCCATGAGCAGCGTCGAGGAGCTTCGGGCCGAGGCCTTGAGGCAGGGAAAAAAGGTGGACACATCTTCGCTTCAGGAACCTTCCGTTCCCGAAGCCAAGATGAAAGCTAAAGGAAAGTAGAAACCATAGGTTCTTTTTTGGAATTGGATGACATTGTTGGGATTGTCTATGTAAAAGGCGCCGTCGGTTTATACCGGGGCGCCTTTTTGTTGCGTGGATATGCTTTTCAAGGTTACAATTGGCTGACCTGTTGATTAGGGTAACTCGAATCTCCGCAAACGGCCTTCAACTTCGCTACCTCCGAAAACCGCACATAATATTTCATTTGCTCGAAGAAATATTCCTTAGGTTCTTTAGTGAGGATATTTCTTCGATCTATCTTGCAATCGTAGCATTTGAAGTGTTCTCTGGCAGAAAGCGGTATTTTCTAATGGTTATTGAAATATTTTTCATTCTGATTTATTATAAGATTAGAACGAGCTATAGCGAATATTTGAGCCGGTATTTAAAAATTTCTATGGAGGTGTCTACTATGGTTAATAGAATAAAACTTCAGGTCCTCATTTTTGTTTTCCTTTTTGTAGGCGCAGGCTATTGTGACTCTCTCCCGAATTGCAAGGTTTATTATGAAAACAATCAAATAGAAGGTGTAATAACGGACAATAATGGAAAGGTGATAACAATACCCTGGAATGGTGGCGTTGAGGTTAACGCTACGGTTGTAATTGACAGTATTGTAAATAATAAAATTGCTTTTTCAGTACTTTCCCTCTCTCAAATTGACACTTCCATTTATTATTCAGCTCCAACAGCTCTTTTTTCACGCGATACCGGCACGCAAAAAGTAATCTATGATACCTCAGAATTTCCGCGGCACCATCTCGACAGCTTGATTGCTTTATTTTATCCGATATTATATGTCGGCGAGCAATTCAAAAATGTTTTTATTCTTCAAATTTCTCCGTATAATGG
>JBAVGL010000204.1:0-10252 GCA_049684795.1 Chitinivibrionales bacterium
CAATAAAGGAAGCCGAACGCAAGGACCTTCAAAGCTCCCTCGAAAAGGCCCGCGATAGTCTTCAAGAGCTTATTACAAAGCAATACGCGTTTAAGCAGCAAGCCATGGAAATGAAAGAGGCGAACAAAGAAGAGTTCGACAAGCAGCGCGAACAACAGGAGCGCATGGAAACCGAACTCGCGCGCGTTAAGGAAGAACGGCTTAACCGGGAGCAAACGATTGTCGATGAAGGCAAGAACCTCGACGCTAAAAAGGAAGAGTGGACGTACCTGCAAAACCAGATCAAGGACATTTTCAAGAAAGACGCCGACGGCCTCCTTGAGGTCTTTCCGCTTGACAGGGAAGTCCGCCGCGCCGAACTGGAAAGGATCCGGTCGTCGTTCAGTGAAAAGCGTTCGCCTTCCGTTGCGTTCGGCGCTTTTGTCGATTATCGGCTCGCGTGGATTCGCCTCGGCGATTCCATCACGCTGACCAAAGCGGTGGTCGCGCCCGATGAAGGTGCCCCCAAACAACTCACGATTTCGCGTTTTGGTAATGTCTTCGGCTATGGAATCGATTCGGCGGCGGGCGCGTGCTACTATCTGCGCCAGACGGGAAGGCTCGGCGCCGAACGGTATTCGGTTGAAAAAATCGCCGCGCCGCAACTTGCGTCAAAGCTGGCGGAGCAGTTTCCAAAATGGCTTTCCGCGGGAGGTGTTTACGGTAACGTGCTCATAGAAGTGATGCAGAACGACCAGGCCCGCATGCTGATCGCGGGAAAACGGCAATCCACGGGGCTTGCTTTATACGAATCGTTCTCCAAGGGCGGTTGGGTAATGGTCCCCATGCTTATGCTGCCGTTCTGGGTGCTGTATTTGATGATCGGAAAAATCATGCAGTATTCCGGACGCGGCCGCCTGTTCAAAAAGCAATACGCGGAGGCAATGAAATATTTTGAGCAAAAAGATTTTAGCGGGGCTTTGGCTTGGGCAAAAGTTTGCAAAAAGGGAACAATGGCCCGCATAGTCCAGGCAAGCCTTGAACGTCAAAGCCTGGGCCGGGACGTTGGCGAGCGAGCAGTATACGAAATTCTTTCGCTTGAAGCCCCGCCGCTTCGGCGTAACCTCAATACGCTGGCGGTCATCGCGGGCGCGGCCCCGCTTCTCGGACTTCTTGGGACCATTAGCGGTATGATAACGCTTTTCGCCGCGGTCACGCATTACGGAACCGGAGATCCGAAATTTCTCGCGGGCGGCATATCCGAAGCGCTTATTACCGCCAAAACCGGTTTGGCCATCGCCATCCCCGTTCTCTTTATTCATGACCTGCTCCGCTCGGCAAAAGACCGTCTCATGGCGGACCTGGAAAACGATACGATCGGCATACTCAACGCCGTCTATCCCGAGGAATAAAAAGTGTTTGTGCCGTTTTTAAAACTTTTTTACGAAGGCGGTTGGGTGTTGTTCCCCATCTTTGCCGTTTCGGTCGTGGCATGGCACATTGCATTAGGGAAATTGATACGTTTCGCGCAATTGCGCCAGGCGAGCAAGCGGGTCCATGTCATTCTCGCGACCCCAAAAACGCCAAACGTAAAGCGCACCGGCTATTCGGGCTTCGACGTACTTATCAACCGTATACTACGGCCGGAAACCAATTCCAAACAGGTCGAGCGGGCGTTTAAAGAGCTTTTGATCGAAATAACGCCCAAGCTGGATCGCGGTTTTTCAACGATCACCGCGTGCATCGTCATGGCGCCCCTTTTAGGCCTGCTCGGCACCATTACCGGCATGAACACCATGTTTTCCATAATCGGCGAGTTCGGTTTCGGCAATCCGACGATCATGGCCAACGGCATTTCCATGGCGCTGGAGGCCACCTTGACCGGCTTGGCGGTAGCGGTGTCGTCGCTTATATTCCTCGATTATCTCAATACCGAAAAACAAAACCTTTTCGTGCGCCTGCGGGAAGACCGCGACATTCTATTAAGTAAATTATTCAGCGGGCATTTTCAATCCGCGGCAAAACCTTCGAAGGGAGGGGCGATGCGCTCCAATAACAATCCGTTTCATGAGGAACACCAGAACCCTGAAATAAATCTTGCGCCGTTCGTCGACACGATCATGATACTTTTGATTTTCTTCGTGGTCACGGCAAACCTGTACGTCGAAACCGGCGTGGACGTTTCCAAACCCAAGGCCCAGAGCGCAAAACCGGCCGGACAGAAGGCCATACTCATCGGGATCACCCGCGAAGGCACGGTCCATATTTACGGCCGCCAGACGACCATCGAACGCTTGCGTACGATGATCGAGCAAGAGGTCGGCAAGCAGCCGGATGTTTCCGTGGTGATCGTGGCCGACCGCGACGGCGCGGTCGGCAGAACGGTCGAGGTCATCGACCAGTGTACGCTTGCGGGCGCCCAGAAAATTTCAATTGCCGCCGGTAAGGACTGATTTCGAATGAATGTACTTGCATATTGGTCGGTTTGGCTGCTGCGCTTGGCCCTCGCCATCGTAGTGAGTTTTCTTCTTTTCACCGGAGTTTCGCTGTTGCACTCGGCGGTGGGTCTTGGGTCCAAGTCGAATACGCAACAGGCGCGCAGGATCTCGGCTTTTGACATTGTTCAAAAGCCCCCTGAGGAGAAAAAGACCGCGCCGCAGCGTATTCGTCAAGTTCAGACGCCCGTGAACAAGGGCCGCTCCCTGGACAATCAGATGAGTATGCGCTTCGCGCCGGACCTGACGGTCGACGCATCGGCGCAGGGCGGGGAAGGCGTGGCGCTGCAGAAACAGGAACTTTCCGCGGAAGTGTTCGAGCAGGGCCAAGTCGACCAGGATGCCTCGCCGGAATATACGCCGCTGATCCCCTATCCCGAACGCGCAGTGGAGCTAGGACTTAAAGGCGCGGTCGAGGTTGAATTCGTGGTCACCTACCAAGGGAAAATAACGAATATCACGATCACGAAATCGCCGTCGCACTTGTTTACCGAGGAAGTCAAGCGTGGAGTGGCGCTCTGGCGCTTCAAGCCGGCAAAGAACAAAGGAATTCCGGTCAACCAGCGTTTCCGCAGGACGATCGAATTTAATCTTACTCAATGATTTTAACCATCATGAAAAAAGCACAATTGTTTATCCCGATTCTCTGCGCCTCCGCAATGCCCTTTTCGGCCGTCAGTCCGATTTCTCAAGCCGACGATGCCTATAGAGCCGGGAACTTTCGCCAGGCAATAAAATTTTTTCACAAGGCCGCCGAAGAAGGCGAAAGCCCGGCCTTGTGCTATTTCAATATAGGAAATTCATACTTTCAGCTCGATAGCCTCGCTGAATCGATAGTTTACTATCGCGCATGCGTCCAAAATGCTCCCGACTTTCTCAAGGGCAATCTGAACCTTGCGGTATGTTATTACCAGTTGAACGATTTCGGCCGATGTTTGGCATCGATAAAACGCACGCTCGAACTCGACCCGGCGAACCAAAAGGCGCTTTTGATCCAGGCCGTCACGCTACGGCGCGTAGGCGCAATCGCAAAAGCCGTGGTGGCTTTCGAAAACATTATTCGGCTCTATCCGCAGATTGAAGACGCCTATATCGCGCTTGGGGAAATGTACCGTGAAGTCGGCGACGCGGATGAGGCAATCGCATGGTTGGAGTCGTTTCCGCCCGGCGGCAAGAATAAGATATACGTTTATACGCTTCTTGCCGACCTGTATGAGAAATCCGGCGATCTTTCTCGCGCCATATCGTATCTAACCATGGCCTTTGAACTTGACAATACAAAACAATGGACTCTGTATCGAATCGCGCTGTTGCAGCAGCAATCCGGTAACCAGCTCGTGGCGCTTGAAACCTGCCGCGACGGCGCGAAGCGTTTCCCGAAATTCGCGGATATCGCCGTGCTTGCCGGGACCATCGCCTTTGAGCGCGAGCGCATCGACGAGGCGGAGGAATTTTTTACGCAAGGGTCGAAAAACGGCAGCCCCGCCGCGGTCGTCGGTCTTTCCAACGTTCGCTCGTGGCGCAAAGCGCATATGCAGCAGTAGAACAAAGAATTTAGAAATATGCTTTCCCGGTCAAGGCTGGACAATCTATGTTTCTCCCGGGCTATTCCGCCAGTCCTTGATTAGGGGTTAAAGAACCACCATACAAGGTTGACGCCCATATTGAGCGCTAAACGGTGAAGCTTTTCGCCGTCGTGGTACACATCCTCGTCTTCCATGCCGTCGCCGATGTCGGAACTGAACGCGTAGAACAACACCATGCGTTTGTCGAAAAAGATCCCGAATCCCTGGGCGGGCAAACCGTCATGTTCGTGGATTTTCGGAAGGCCCGGCAGTTTGTAAAAACATGAGTAGACCGGGTGCGAGGACGGAATCGCTACAAGCGGGTTTTCCGGAAACAGCGCCTGCATCTCCCGCCTGAACGATTTGTCCATGCCGTAGTCATCGTTGGCAAGCAAAAAGCCCCCGCCGATAAGGTACTTTCTGAGCCTCAGGCGCTCCTGTGGCGTGAACCGGACATCGCCATGTCCGGTCATGTAGATAAAAGGAAAATGAAAAAATTGTTCATCCATGATTGCGACGACCGCCGTGGTGTCGCATATCGGAATTTTGGTTTCGTCCTTGACGGCCCTGGCAAGGTTCGGCAGGGCAGAGGGGCCGTTGTACCAGTCGCCGCCTCCGCCGTATTTAAGCCGCGCCAGGGTAAATTGACATTGGCAATACGAAGACGCGGAAAGGGCCACGAAAACGGCCGTGGCCAAAGGAACGGCGCCGGCATATTTCAAGAAGCGGGCACATTTCATGGTTGGTATCCCACACACCATTTTTTCAATGTTTCATTTTAAAGGCCAAAATGGCCCCGGCAAAATAGGCGATCACCCACCAGCAATACGCGTATCGTGAAAACAAATGCAGCGTTCTGTTGACCGCGATGCCGCTTCCATGCTTTATCCAGCGCCTCCACATCAATACGGTATCGATAAGCATTGCCGATAACGCGGAATACCCGAGGAAACCATGAACGGTGATCGGAATCCGCCTTGACCCGATTATCATGAAAAGTGTCGCGGTGATATCGCAAAAAACGCCGAGGGTCAGGAAGATGATGGTTGCTGTATCGATTGTCCTTCGTTTTTGCTCCCGTATGATCGCAATCGAATAAAAGAGCAGGGCGAAATTGACAATTACAATCCCGATAGCCAAGGTTTGATTGAGCATGTCTTTCTTTCAGAAAAAATAATCGGAATTTGAACGATTTTCCCATCAATTACTTCAGCGAGCTTCCGGTCGTTGACATGCTGAGCGCTGCGTGTTTCACTCCTACCTGGGATTTAAGCAGGCTGGCGAGTTTTTCAACCTCGCGCGCCTTTCCGCGCACGGCGATGATTTCGAGGCAATTGTGATGGTCGAGGTGGATGTGCTGGGTCGAGATGACTATCTTTTGGAAATCATGCTGGATGTCCATGAGCTTATTAACCAGCTCGCGCTTATGGTGGTCGTAATTCATGGTCAAAGCGCCGGCGACCTCGTTGTCGCAGAGCCATTGTTTTTTCACCAGGTCGGCCCTGATCAAATCGCGGATGGCCTCCGAGCGGTTCTTGTAATTGCGGCTCTTGATATGCTCGTCGAATTCTTCGATCAGGTCTTTTTCCAGCGATATTCCAAATCGATAGAGATCGCTCATTTTTCGGGCCCTGTTTGAGAATATGAATGATTGTAAATATTATTAATATATTTTAAAAACTACATTATGACACTTCTGATTTTGCCAAATACCCTTAAAACATATCTGACGGAAAAATTCCCCGCCCATACGCCAATACTCGCGGTAAAGTCCGATATATCCATCCAGGGTAATTATGGAACTCAATGGCTGGTTGCCATGAAAACCTTGCTCTGCGTTATTTCGGAGGAAAACGGAATTTTTCAGGCGATCCAATCCATGGAAATAAGCGCTGTTAAAAAAATCGAAACAGCGTCCCATGTGGGCGGCGAATCAATGGAAATTGAAACGGCCAACGGATGCTCAAGGATCATCGCATATTCAAACGCGAAAAAGCCCCAATTTACAGAATTCATCGCGCAATTAGAGCGAATGATTGCAACTTCCGGAAAAACCCGGTCCTTTGAAAATGATAAAATTGAAATCCAGGCTGAAGCGGGTCCGCAGACCATAAAAAAGCAGAAGGGCAAAAAATTCCACAGATATATTGAAAAAATAAAAATGCTCGTTAAGGTTTTCCGGTTCGCGCGCCCCTATAAAAAAACCTTGCTTGCTTTGTTCCTGATCATGGTGGCGGGAACCTGTTTCGGCCTGATCGGCCCTTATATCAGCAAATTGTTTATCGACGTTATTTTTAAACCCGGTAGTTCCTCAGGCGTGTATGAAAACGCGCGATGGCTTGTGTGGGCAATAGCCTTATTGCTTATCGCCGGTATTGCCCAGGTGGCGCTCTCCGGCGTCCAGCAGCGGTTTTCGGGCATTTTAGGATATACAATGCTCCATGACGTACGGGTAGCGATGTATGAAAAACTTCAATTCCTCTCCCTTTCCTTTTATGACAAGCACCAGACGGGCGCGCTTATCGCCAGGGTGAACCAGGACACTGCCGAACTGCAGCACCTCATGGTCGATTTCTTTCCGGTCACAATCGAAAGTCTTTTCCTGCTCGCGGGCGTGGGTACGTTCCTTTTTATACTCAGCTGGCAATTGACCTGCGTTATTATCGTGCCGCTATTGGCAGGGATCGTTCTGTTAAGGAACATGTTCCCCCGCTTATCCGTTTATTATAACCGTTTTTTCCATTACCGCTCGCAGGTAAGCGCCCTGGTCAACGACACGATTTCGGGGGTCCGCGTTGTCAAGGCCTTCGGCCGTGAAGCCGTGGAGACGGCCCGGTTCAAAAGGCGCAGCGCATTGTTCCGCGTTTCCGGAATCGCGCTTGCGAAAAAATGGAGCGTTTATTATCCCGCATTTTCCTTTTTCATGATGCTTGGGGCCGTTCTTGTCTGGCTGATTGGCGGGGAGCTCGTCCTGAAACAAAAAATGACGCTCGGGTCAGTCGTGGCCTTTGCGGGATATCTGGCCATGTTTTACGGGCCGGCGATCGCGCTGGGACAGATGGCGGGGACCATCGCAAACGCGCTCAGCGCCGCGGAAAGGGTATTCGAAGTCATCGATGCCGTACCCGAAATCGTTGATGCCCCGGACTCGGTGGGTCTTCCCGTTTTGAAGGGTGCGCTGGAATTTCGTGATGTTTCTTTCGGCTACGAGAAAAGCAACCCGGTCATCAACGGCATGAGCATGAAAATCCAGCCATTCCAGCGCGTGGCCTTCGTGGGCAAAAGCGGCGCGGGCAAAAGCACCATCGCGCAACTTTTGTGTCGCCTCTATGATGTTGACAAAGGGGCTATTTTAATCGACGGGGTCGACGTCCGGAAAATCAAACAGACGGACCTGAGGCGGCACATCGGCGTGGTGCTCCAGGAAACGTTCCTTTTCAACGGGACCATTTATGACAACATCGCCTATGCCAAGGCCGATGCGTCGAGAGACGAAGTGATTGCCGCCGCCATTTCGGCCAACGCGCACGATTTCATCATCGAAAAGCCCGACGCGTACGACACCCAGGTTGGCGAGCGCGGCGACAGACTTTCGGGAGGGGAAAAGCAAAGGATCGCCCTGGCGCGCGCTCTCCTGCATGATCCGGCGGTCCTGATCCTTGACGAGGCAACGTCGTCGGTGGACACGCCAACCGAGAAAAAAATCAAGGGGGCGCTTGACAATCTTTCGAAGAAGAAGACCATCATCGGGATAGCGCACCGGGTCTCGACCCTTGAAAATTACGACACATTGTTCGTAATCGACGACGGCGCGATTGTCGAGGCCGGGACGCATGAAGAACTCATGGCTAAGAAAGGGCGTTTTTACGATCTTGTTTTCGGCCAGAAAAATACGGAGGGTTATTCGTGAACGCGTTGCGCGCCGAGTCCTTGTCTTTCGAGCGGAACCTCAACGGCTTCCTTGATATGGTTACGGAGGGCAGCACGTACAGCCATGTACAGTGCATCCAGCTTTTCCCCTTGTCCGATCCGCGGCGTTATATTGCCGTGTCGCATATGCGGGGCGCAACCAGGGAAGATATTGGAATTATAATCGACATGAACGCCCTTTCTTCTTCCGCGCGAGAACTGGTAACGGCGGAAATCAGCACCCGCTATTTTGTTCCGGAAATCCTGTCAATACGGTCGATCAGTAAAGCGAAAGGCGCGCATCCTTGTGAAACATGGAACGTTGAAACGGACAGGGGCGATAAAACGTTTCAACTTGCCTCCCCGAAAGAAAACGTGACGATAATCGAGAGGGGGACCGTTTTTATTATTGATACTGAAAAGTGCAGATATAAAATCACCGATTATCAGGCCCTTCCCGGCATCATGCGGGAAAAGGTGGAAAAATATCTTTCGTAAACCAAGAAAAGCATTCTTATGAAATTATATTGCTGGAACACCAACGGCATCAGGGGCGCGGTCAAGAACGGCATGCTTGACTGGCTCGAAAAAAAGCGGCCCGATATCCTGTGCGTCCAGGAAACCAAGGCCTTCGACCCGCAAACCGTGCTTGACGAGACGGTGCTTTCGCCGAAGGGATATCGTACGTACTGGAACTGGCCTCTGGAGAAAAAAGGTTATAGCGGCGTGGCCATTTTTTCAAAAAAGGAACCCGATGCCGTTGAAAAAGGTTTTGGAATCGACGCATTCGACAAGGAAGGCCGGATTCTCATCGTGCATTACCCATCGTTTACGGTTATCAACTGCTACTTTCCAAACGGCAAGCAGGGCCCGGAGCGGCTCACGTACAAAATGGGATTTTATGACGCATTTCTTGACTACTGCGATGGCTTGAAGAAAAAGAAGAAAAACATCATCATGTGCGGGGACTATAATACCGCGCACAAGGAAATCGACCTTGCACATCCGAAGCAAAACGAGACCGTGTCCGGGTTTCTGCCCGAGGAACGAGCGTGGATCGACAAATACGTGTCGCACGGGTACCACGATACCTTCCGGATGTTCCACAGGGAAGGCGGCCATTATTCCTGGTGGGACTTTAAAACGCGGGCCCGCGAGCGGGACATCGGCTGGCGCATCGACTACATTTTCTTCTGCAACGACCTCAAGAAAAAGGTGAAGAACGCGTTTATCGACAAAGAAGTGTTAGGCTCGGACCATTGTCCGATCGGCGTGGAGATTGAGGTGTAGCAAGGATAAAATGCTTAGTCTGTGGCGATCAGCATGTTTTATGCAAGCTGCTGCGATCTTTAGCCATTAATTATTTCCGTTTATATCGCAATCCTTGGATGTATTTCCAATC
This sequence comes from Chitinivibrionales bacterium, assembly GCA_049684795.1. Classification (GTDB taxonomy): domain Bacteria; phylum Fibrobacterota; class Chitinivibrionia; order Chitinivibrionales; family FEN-1185; genus JBAVGL01. The sequence goes on from JBAVGL010000204.1 coordinate 9,351, forward strand.
TAATTTTTTCATCAGATTTATCTTCAGCAATATCTAAATCGTAATCCATTTGCAACCCCAACCAAAACTGAGCGGAATTCTTAAAATAGCGAGATAACCGTAATGCAGTATCCGCCGTGATGCTTCGTTTCCCAAGAACAATTTCATTTATCCTCCGGGCAGGAACATGAAGTTCCAAAGCCAGTTTGTTTTGGGTCATTCCCATGGGTTCAATAAATTCGTGTTGTAAAACTTCACCGGGATGAACAGGGGTAAGCTTTCTATTAATCATATTTTATCCTTTGTGATAATCAACTATTTCTACTTTGAAAGCGTCATTACCATGCCATTCGAAACAGATTCTCCATTGATTATTAATTCGAATTGAGTGTTGTCCTTCACGTTCGCCTTTCAATTTTTCCAAATGGTTTGCCGGCGGAATTCTTAAATCGTTGATTATGAAGGACCTATTGAGCATTCTTAGTTTTCTGAGAGCAATTTGTTGAATATCCGTCGGAAGTTTCTTAGAATGCTCTCTATTGAATATTTTTTCCGCTTCTCGGTCTTTAAAAGTTCTAATCATGTTAAAATATACACCTATTAACGTTTAACGTCAAGTGGTATTTTATTGCTGTTTTGTCCACGATTGCATATTCAATTTATTTAAAGAGACGACCTCGTTATACCCAACGTACGCAACGGATGCCGTGGCCGGATTGCCGACATGACGGTGCACGAGGCTTTGCGAGTGGACACCGACGGAGGCATCAAACCGGACATGGCATTCCTTGCGCTGTTGTAAGATGTGCTGCCCGGCTGCTACCATAATTTCATTCTTCTTCGGCGGCGGTCTTTGTCTTTTCTCTTCTGTCTTTTCTGCGCCCCCCCTTCTTAATTCTTTGTGCCGGAGCGGAGGATGAGCG
>JBAVGL010000205.1:0-5567 GCA_049684795.1 Chitinivibrionales bacterium
GCATGTTGCGCTTCGCTTGCCATCGCGTGCAGCCGCTACGCCGAAGACCTCATCGTTTGGTCTTCGAAGGAGTTCGGCTTTATCGAGCTTGACGACGCCTGGTCCACGGGATCGAGCATGATGCCGCAGAAGAAAAACCCCGATTCGCTGGAGCTTATCCGGGCAAAGGCGGGACGCTGCATCGGCAATTACGCCGGGTTCGCGTCAACGCTCAAAGGAGTGGGATTGGCGTATTGCAAGGATTTACAGGAAGATAAAGAGCCGCTTTTTGACAGTCTTTTACAGATGGAACTGGTGTGCACGGTGCTCGCCAGGGTCATCGAAACACTCACGGTCAAGGCCGAGGCCATGTTTCGTGACCTCGACCCGTTTCTTCTGGCCACCGACCTCGCCGATTATCTGGTTGGAAAGTCCATGCCCTTTCGTCAGGCACATAAAGTGGTTGGCAAAATCGTAGCATTTTGCGTAGAGAAAAAACGGAATCTTCAATTGCTTACCATGGAAGAGCTTGAAGGGTTCTCAGAACTTTTCAAAACCGATGTGATGGCCGTGTTTAGATGGGAAAACGCAATCGCTCGCCGCAACGTTTCCGGCGGTACGGGCGTGGAAAGCGTAAAAGCCCAAATTTCTGCGGCGAAAAAACTGGTCGGAAAATAATGTAAGAATTTTTAATAAACCACTCGTTTCGATATGCCTGTCAAACGGTCGGCTACTCAACGAGCGGAAAGAAGGGTCTTTCAGAAAATTTCCTGCGCATTTCCTCGAAGAAATTCGTCACGAACTCCTGTTTTTTCGCTTGGTGTTCGACCATTAGGTCCGTGTTCAGGTATTGTTCGGGAATTTCCCGGATAAACCGGCACGGGGTCACGGCAAGGTCCTTTTTTCTGAAAATCTTGCGCGCCGGATACGTCAGGAAAAGCCTCCGGCGCGCGCGGGTCATTCCAACATAGAACAGCCTGCGTTCTTCTTCTATATTCCCTTCGTCAACGGTCCGCGGCGAGGGCATGAGCGCATCATCAAGGTTGCACAGAAATACCACAGGGAATTCAAGGCCTTTCGATTTATGCAGGGTCATCAAACTCACGCCGGCGTGGGTTTCCTGTTCATCGTCCGATTCGTCGCTTTTAAGCAGCGCCAGATCCTGCAAATACCCCGCAAGGGTTGGTAATCGGTTGCCCATTTTATGTTCGTAGATTTCCAAGCCCCGAAGTATTTCTTCCACGTTTTCCCTGCGCATGTCGGCCGCGATGTCGTCTTTGCACGAACGTTCGAGCAGATGCATGTAATTACAGTCTCGAAGTATCGTGCGCATGGTGGCGGACAATTCACCTTTTGAAAATTGAGGGGCATGCACGTGATAAAACGCGATGATCTCGCCGCATTTGGCATGCTGCTGGGGCTGAAGGTCCGCGTCGTTATGCCGAAGCATCGAGTCCCACAGCCCCATGCAGCGCTTGCCCGCCAGTTCCTCGAGCTTTTCCATGGTGGACGGCGCTATGCCCCGGTCAGGGACTTTGAGCATTCGCGCCAGGCTCGTTTCATCGCCGGTGTTCGCGAAGAACCGCAGGTAGGCCAGTACGTCCTTGATTTCCTTTCTGTCAAAGAAACTCATGGCCCCGTAGACGCGGTAAGGGATTTTTTTCCTGCGCATTTCCTCCTCGAACCTTCGCATCATGGCGTTGGTCCGCACAAGCAGCGCATGGTCCTTAAACGAAAACCGCGACGATTTCACGTGGTCGACGATCGCCGCGCAAATCCACTCGGCCTCTTCGGTTTCGTCATCCGCCTTGTAAACCGTAATCGGCTCGCCGTCTCCCGCGGCGGCGGTTATCCGTTTGAATGCACGCTTCCGGTTCCTGGCCACCACGGCGAGGGCCGCCTCTAAAATCGGCCGTGTCGAGCGGTAGTTTGTGTCAAGGATCACGGTGGTTGTTTTTGGAAAATGCACCTGAAAGGACATGATGTTGTTGATGTCGGCCCCGCGCCAGGAATAAATGCCCTGATCGTCGTCTCCCACGGCCATGATGTTATTTGAAGGCTCGGCAAGAAGCCGGGCCAGCTTAAGCTGCACCGCGTTGGTGTCCTGGAATTCATCGATTGAAATAAAGGCAAACCGATTGCGGTAATCCTGAAGAATTTCGGGATGGTTCTCAAAAAGCTCAAGAGGTAACAGCAGCAGATCGTCGAAATCAACGGTCTGCCTTTTAAGCGTATGGCTGCGATACGCTTTATAAATCTTTAAAAAACGGGGACTTTCGTTGTTGCCGGTATAATGGTCCGGGTCCATGGAGGCGTTTTTAGCGAGGCTGATTGATGTAGCGATTTCTTCGTGTTTGTCCTCCAGTTTTTTGCCTCCGGCCGACCGTACGATCTGTTTGAGAATGGTGAGCCGCTGGTGGTCGTCAAGGATGGAAAAATTCCTTTGTATGCCTATCGCGGCGCCGTGCTCCCGCAGGATGCGCGCGCCAAGGCTGTGGAAAGTCGAAACGGTCATGACGGACGCGGCTTTCGCGGAAACCATTTCGCCGATGCGCTCCCGCATTTCCATCGCCGCCTTGTTGGTAAAGGTCAGGGCGAGGATCTGCGACGGCCTGCAAATCTTTTCCGACACCAGGCGGGCTATTCTATTTGTCAAGACTCTCGTCTTGCCGCTTCCGGCGCCCGCGAGCACGAGAAGCGGACCGTGGTTATGGAGAACGGCTTTTTGTTGGCTATTATTGAGTTTGTCGGCAAACGGAGAAATTCCCATTGATTCCCAGTTCTATTGCAAAAGAAGTCGCGGTCATCCGACCCGCGGCATGTTAGGGGCGTTCAAAATAATTCGAACCGAAGAAATGGTAAAGGAAAAGATGATCTGAGGTAAGAGCGTTCAATTGAACGCCCCTACGGATTAAAAGATCGAATAAACTATAAATCGGAAAGATCATGTGCGCCCGGGTGGGCGCACATGAAAGACGGCTTTTTACTTATCGATCATAACCAACGATCGTAGGGAGGTCGTTGCATTTGCGCATTTAAGTACATAGGCGCCCATTGGAACATTCCCCAGGAAAACCGCGCTCCTCCCGGGTCCGCTTATCTGTTTCTCCATGATTTTTCTTCCGCCGGTCGTAAATAACTGCACTGAATAGGTTCCCGCAAACGGCATGGCAAAGAGGACATTCTTGCCCCGGACTTGTGCGCGCAAGGTCTGAATTAAGCTGGCCGGACTTGGGGATGTCGAAACGCCCCCTGTTTTGGTAAGGATAATTAGTCCGACGCTGTAATAATTTTGCGTAAAGGTTTTCGACCAGGATTTTCCGGTAAGCGTTGAAGTTGCCACGGAATCGTAATGCGTCAGCATCGCCGCCTGCTTAAGCTGAGCCCACTGAGCGGCCGTCGGCTGCGCGGGTTTTCCCATGGTGACCCAAGGGCGATAGGCGTTGCTGTGCGAATAATCGACGACCCAATGTTCCGCGCTGATTTGGGCGGGAGCAAAGGGAATGCTGTCGACGGTAAGGGTTACATTGTCAACGACCGTGGGCTGCTGCGTGTTTCCGTCGTAATGATTGTAGATAAGTATTTGGATCGAATCGTTGTTTGTGGAGACCGTGGCGACCGCGTTAAGGCCGTCGGTTATTTTTCCGCCGGTGCAGCTTACTTCCCAGGCGCCGAGTTTATGAAGCATTCTGAACGCTTCGTAACTCGGTTTCCCGATTTCCCATGAATCGGAAATAGTCGGATCTCCCCTTATAAAAATTCCCTGTGTTGCTTCCGCGAAGGTATACCGATTGATGTTGTTTTGGTTCTCTTCGTAAAGGTCCGACAGCGCCCAGAAACCGAAAATCGCCGGCGGGGGATAAGCAGACCCGTTTTCATTCAGCAAATGGATCGTTTTTGCGACAAAACTCGCGCAACATTCAACATCTCTCGCGATGTTTATCCCGGAATTTGGTCCCCATTCGTCATTGATAAGTTCTCCTTTGAAGGTGGGAATTGCCTTGACAATATCGACCATTTCCTTATGAAAACAATTCACGGCCGTCGCGTTGGCAACGCTTCCGGTACCGCATTTCGAATCGTCGTCGGTTCCGTATTTATGATAAGAAACGAAATCCAACTTTGTCCCCTTGGCCCCGGTTGCGGCGTTTGTTCCGGTAAGGCAGTGATTGATCAAGCTGGGAATGCCTCCGATGCTTGATGGCGCCGAATAGGCGGGGCCGCCGACCTTAATATTTGGGTCGCCCTTTAAAAGGCCCGTGACCGTGTAATCGTAAAGCGTTTGATAACCGGCTTCACCGGGGCTATACATCCAACTGGCTTCATTCCAGACCTCAAAATACCAATTGCTTCTGACAACGGAGGCGCCGTACCTGTTTTCAACATGCGTGACGATACTGTCCATCAAATTCATCCAGGTGTTCCAGTCTTTAGGCTGGCTCATATTCGGCGAAACGCCGTTATACCAGAGGCTGGTGATCATCGTATTGGATGAGGCCAAAGCCGGAGGGGTAAAACCGATTTCAAGAATCGGCCACATGTTAGCGGCCTTGCCCGCGTCGTAAATGCTGTCGAAAGCGGACCAGTTCAATTTGAGCGAGCCGTCGGTGTTGAGGGCCACGAGGTTTACGTCCGCATTAAGAATGCCGTGGCCGCGGAACATCTGAAACCCGCAATTGGCATTTGACACCTTCATCGCATTGGCGCAGCCTCTGCCCCAATGCGAGTGCAGGACCGTATACATGTGGTCGGTTGAAATTGACCTTTCATAATAGCGGTTCCACGCTTGCGTTCGCTGGTTGGCATTTACCGAAAGCGTATACGCGGCCGCATCGATAGTAACGTTTACGGCGCAGACAATGGACATTGCCGACAGTGCTGCCATTCCGGCTTTTTTTAAGAACATCAGCATTTTTCCTCCCTTGTTTTTAGGTAACGGTTAATCGAAAAAAAAGTATCTAAACTATTTTTTTTCATCAATAATAAAAAAGCGCCTTTACCACCCACCACCAGTCATTGGCGCGCAGCGTAACATCTGTCAAAGGCTGATACGCGGGCAGCGTTGAATAGTTATCGGGCATGAGGTGGTCATTGGCGATTTGTCCTATAAGAGACAAATGCGAGCCTATTTTTTTATTCGCGTAAATCGACCACTTCAGCATTGTGCGGGGGTTGCCCATAATCGGATTATCGGGAAGCGGGCAGTAGGGCAGATAATACGTTTGAGTTATTCCATTAGGATACCTGGTGCCTTGGTATTCGAGCTCTAATTTCAACAAATCGATTAGCTTGAAAGCGGGCACGTTAAAACCAAGCATCACGGGAATCCGCTGCGAAATATCGTCATAGTAGCCGGGATAATTTTTCAGTCCCAAAATCGCGACTTCCCCATAGAGCTTTAGGTCTTCCTTGCCTAAAAAATCCATCGGAACGAGGCCTTTAATATCGAATGAAACCCTTGCCATGAGCTTGATGCCTGAAAAAGTATAATAGCCGGTGTCTCTCGTCGTGGTATCGACATACTGGTTCACCGTTGTTTTCACCGTACCCGAGTCATTTAAGAAGACCGGGAGCATACGATATAAACT
>JBAVGL010000206.1:0-3619 GCA_049684795.1 Chitinivibrionales bacterium
ATTTTGGCCGGCAAACCGTTTATCTGGAACGCCTATCTTCAGGGAAATATTTATCACCAAGTAAAGGTGAAAGCGTTCCTTAAAGTGTTTAAAATTTATTTTAACGACGATACTGCATTCAAACATTATAGCGAACTGCTTTTGGAATTTAATCAAGCCGCCGAGGAACATCCAGTTCAAACAACCCGCGAACGATACGATAACTTTTTTGAGGATTTGAACAAAATCAACCATGCAACAAGGGAAATGAGCTATTTTATAAGGCTCAATTGTGATCTGGTGAAGAAATTCACCAGTTTTCTTAATCAAATTCAAATGGGGATGGTTCAATGAAAGAAGCGCAAGAACTGAGAGCGGGAAATACCGTAAAAGTCGGTAACGACCTGTTTTTGGTACAAAAAATGGTTTACAATAAAGGGGCCCGAAACGCCTCGATGGTAAAACTGAAACTGAAAAACCTCGACACAGGCGCATCCGCGGAAAGCGTTTACAAGGCCGCCGACAAGTTCAACGACATAGTCCTCGAACGAAGGCCCATGCAATATCTTTACGCCGGAAACGAGCAGTATACTTTCATGGACCAGGAGACGTACGAACAGATCGACTTGAATAAAGACGACCTGGGAGACACCCTGAATTATCTCAAGGAACAGATGGTCCTTGAAGTCGTACGGCATGAAGGAAAGGCCGTGGGCGTTGAGCTGCCGGTAAACGTAGAACTTAAAATCGATTACACCGAACCGGCGGTCAAGGGCGATACCAGCGGAAAAGTCCTTAAAAACGCAAAATTAGAGACCGGCTTCGAAATCCAGGTTCCGCTGTATTGCACGACCGGAGAACTCATTCGCATTGACACGCGCACGGGCGAATTCGTGGCGCGTGCATAGCTGGTTTCGTTGATTTAATAACCTATGGGCTACAGTAAAAAGCCCCTCTCCTTCGTGAGAGGGGCTTTTTTTGGCCTGTAATCCTTCTAAATAAAGCCCTGCTAAAAAATCACCTTGAAAAAACGCTCAAGTATTTATAATTTCTGCCGATATGATTATTAGGGGAAGTTGTAACCGACATAAATCTATTGTAATAAAACGTCGCTTGGCAGTGAGGGGAAGCTCTGCTGAAGCAGACACGGAAGTCACCATAACACAAGGGAGGTGCTTATGAAGCCCCGCATTTATTCTTCAGAATAAAATCCCCTCGTAACAAGTTTTCGTTTGACATTTTGCCGGTTCAATGTCGTCATGCGGTTTTTAATTACCGCATTGTGACATGGTTGAATGGTTTTGTCCATAGTCAAAAATAGAATTGTCGTATTGCGGAGAGGGGAAGCTTTGCAATACGGGCATGGAAGTCAAATTTACACAAGGGAGGTGTTTATGATATCTTCATTCTCGACCGCCGCGCTTAATATCGCAAGTTTTTATAACCAAAACAGCTATGATCTTTCAAAAAGTCTGGAACGCCTTTCGTCGGGAAAAAAATTCCTGACCCCGGCCGACGACATCGGCGATTATATGCAGGCCCAGGACCTGCAATCGCAAGCAAATGGTTACGATCCGGTCATTACAAATCTTTCGGAATGGCAAGGCGCCATGAACGTCGCGTCATCGGCCGCGGGTGAAATAGCCAATACCCTTCAGCGCATGAATGAACTGGTGACGCTTTCCCAGCAAAGCACTGACTCCAGCCAAAAGGACGCTTATCAAAGCGAATTTTCGCAATTGGTAACCAACGTAAGCGCAATCGTCCAGAACACCTATTACGGAAACACGTATTTACTTAATAATACAGCCGGAACAACGCAAGCAACCGTGTATTTAAACCCGGACACATCGCTGAATAATACGCTTTCCATCAACCTGCCGGTAGCGGTCGATTCAACCGCCATTGCCAACCTAAATAAGGTCAATATCGGCAGTAAAACGCCTGATTACGCCGACGCGGCTTCGTACGTTTCCGCCGCAACCGCGGAAAACAACAGCTTTATCGCCACCGCCGCGGGGTATACCACGTCACTCAATTCATTTTACAACTTAGCCACGACGACGCAATCCAACACGTTGAGCGCCGTTTCAAATGTTTCCGATATTGATGACGCGAATGAAATGTTAAATTACACCATGCAAAGCGTGCATCAGCAAACGGCGACGGCAATGATGGCGCAGGCAAATCTTTTCAGCCAAAGTATACTTGCGCTTTTTCAAGACATGTAAAGGTGAAGAAATGACGAATTTTCATAATAGAATTTATACGCACCTGATTTAAAGGAGGATAGTATGGGTATGCTGACTAGTATTTATACGACCGCGCTTGATATCGGCAACATCTACGCACAAAACCAAACGTTGCTTTCTCAATCCCTTGAGCGATTGTCCTCAGGTAAAAAAATAAACACCCCGACCGACGATCTTGGCGGATACACGGCGGCAATGGACCTTAAAACCAGCTATGATATTTATGGCAGCATCAACCAGAACCTTCAGAACTGGAAAGGCGCAATGGATGCGGCATCAACCGCCGCCGGTTCGATAAATTCATCTTTGCAACGGATGCAGGAATTAATAACCCTTTCCCAGGGTTCAAATAACCCTAATACACAGGACGCCAATCAAGCTGAATTTATGCAATTAGCCGCTTCAATCAAGTCAACCGTAGAAAACACTAACGCTAATGGCGCTTATCTCCTTAATTCCAGCGCCACATTAGCTTCTATTCCCCTGGTGCCCGGTTCCGCTTCGCCAGCACTTGATATTAAATTTTCAGGACCGGCCATCGGCGGCGCCAGCGGCACTGATTTGGATGATCTTAATGACTCAACGGAAAGTGATCCCAACCATATTAACATTTCTAGTACGGCTACAGCCGCGGATTATGCCACGGCCCAGACAGTTCTTAATAATGCGCTATCGGACATGGCGACATACAACGCGCAGGTTGAAGGGTTTTCCAAGGACATAGATTCTTTTGCAAATATCAACAATACGATTATTACCAACCAGAAAAGCGCCGAATCGTCCATAACCGGCATTAATGAGGCCGATGAGCTTGCGCAATACAATGTTCTTAATATCACCCAGCAAGGGGCCGCGGCAATGTTTGCGCAGGCAAACCTTTCCGCTCAAAACCTTCTGATGCTCTATGGGATTAAAAGCAGCTAAAAGCGCAATTAATTTCCAGTAGGAACATTTGAAAGCCATCAAACGGGAGGATGTTCAACCTCCTGTTTTTTTATCAAATTAAATTACATTATCGATAATGTAATTATGTAGATTACTATTTGTTGTTTGTCAAATTCTTTTTAATTATTTTGTGTTTACTCTTTACAGCGTCCTTAATAGTTAGAGCAAAAAAAACACTTCTTCCATGAAAATAAAAAGCGTCAGACTCAAAGATATCGCGATTAAAACGGGTTTTACCATAAATACCGTGTCCCGGGCATTAAAAGGCAAGAATGATATTTCCCCTAAAACACAAAAACTCATTCAGGATGTCGCGAATAAGATAGGTTATATTAACAATTCCATTGCCGGCGCTTTACGATCAGGCTTCACAAAGATCATTGCGGTTATTTTAGGGGACATTTCAAATCCTCATTTCGCGATAATGGCCAAGGAAATTGAAT